>NZ_JBITPU010000040.1:0-962 GCF_044684115.1 Acinetobacter sp. ABJ_C1_1
TATAAGCAAACTCGGCCTGTTTCGGTTTTTGCTCCGCCAAATAACTATCCGCAATTGCATGACGTACATATGCCGGTAATTTTTCGAGTGGAATATTCAACTGGGTAAAATTCTCTATAACCGCTTTTGAACGCCCTCTAAAATCTAATCCATATAAATAATCGTAATAAAACCGTAAGTAATTAGGATCGGAAGGATTCATTTGCTGATGCATTTTTTGTCCTTGCTCCAGCACTTTATCTAATTCAGCAAAGCTTTCGGCATCGGCTAGTCCTTCGCGATTTAAATATTTATATCGAGCAATTGCATTGTTGATATGTTGAGAAAACTCACTAACTTGTAAAGTCTGCAACATTTGCACTGCTTGTTCAGTTTTTTCGCTCGCTTGCAGCAATTGCTGTGCCTTTTTATATGAGCCAATAGCAATTAAATCGTAAACATATTCTTGTAAAACGGATGAAGATTTTGGTTGTTGTTGATAAGCATGCTCAACTGTAGCTAAAGCATCTACGGGTAAATTTATTAAACGATAAGCATATGCAACCCGTATCAACTGATCAGCAGTTAAACCTTTAATATCGATCTTCGACAACTGATCTTTAGCATTCGCCACATCTTGAGCTTCAGCATACAAAACCGATAATAAAATACGGCCATCAACTGACTTTTGAATATTGAACTTATTTGACCAGTCAATTGCAGTTTTAAAATGCTTAAAATCACGAAAATTTTGAATTAAAGGTAACTTTGCATATTCTGGAAATTCTACATAATTAATATTTACCAAAAACCGTGAAAAATTCGTAAGATCCCTTTTTTCACTTGACATAATAAACAGATAATCAGCAAGCAGCTTTTGATCATGCGGGTATTTATTTAGCAATTGATCTAGTTGAGATACAGCTTGTTGAGTTTGTCCTGCTCTATAATTTTGAATAGCTTGCTCACGCAATACATCAACC
>NZ_JBITPU010000041.1:0-737 GCF_044684115.1 Acinetobacter sp. ABJ_C1_1
CACTGTTACCTGCAAAGGTAATCGGTTTAACCACTTCATTGTTCAGGTTAGTTAAGGCATCACCGACATTGTTGGCATTAACGGTTGTACCGTCAGTTTTAGTGGTGACATAAGTTGGTGAGCTTACCGCACCTGTAGTGCTGTCATAGCTTGATCCACCGCCCAGATTATTGGCTGTGCTGTTGCCCAAGGCATCGGTTTTGTTATTGCTTGAGGTACTTAATGCATCAAGCTGGCCTTTGTTTACTGCATCGGTAGCATTGGTGCCTGCCGCAACATTGGTAATCTTCTGATTACCCGCATTAATCCCTGCAGTCGTTACACTTGGGCCACCAGTAATAGTTAAGCCACTGTTATCAACTTTAGTGTTACCTACTGTTAAGCTACCCACATTGGTTAATGCAATGTTGTCATTCACATTGTATTTATAGGTATTGGTTGCTGAGTCATATACTGCTGTGGTGTTGGTTCCATCTGCAAAGTTAACCGTTTCACCCAACTTCACATTGTCAGGTGTACCACCATTGACACTAAAGTTCAGGCCTTTATCTGCTGTCGCTTGTGCAGCAGCAGCATTGGTCACTGCCGTGTTTGCCGTATTTTGAGCTGATGCCGCATTCGTTACTGCTGTGTTTGCAGTGTTCTGAGCAGTGGTCACGTTCTGATTCGTGGTATTTAACTGACTACCATTCACTGCATCTGTAGAACTTGCAGAAATGGTGCCTGCTGCAACGTTG
>NZ_JBITPU010000042.1:0-735 GCF_044684115.1 Acinetobacter sp. ABJ_C1_1
CGGTCTTGGTGTTGTCGATTTTGCTATTCAGTTCAGTTTTCGTATTACCAATCGTGTTGTTTAACTCAGTTTTAGTGTCATTAATCTGAGTTGTTAACTGATCTTTGGTATTGTTTAACTTGGTGTTGGTATCGGTAATTTGATTACCAAGATCATTCTTAGCATCATTTAAACTCTTGTTGGTATCTGCGATCTGATTACCCAAATCTTTTTTCGCATCATTTAACTGATTATTTGTATCAGTGATTTTGCCATTTAAGCTCTCTTTTACTTTGATGAGCTGATCAACATTCACTGCATCTTTGGCATTTACACCATCTGCAACATTGGTAATTTGTTTGCCACCTGCATTAATACCGTCTTTAGTAATGCTTGGACCGTCTTTAATAGCCAAACCATTGTTGTTCAAAGTGGTGTTGCCAGTAGTCACACTGTCAAATTTTGAGTCTTTTAACAATTCAATCTGAATACCATCTTGAGTGGTACGGGTAATAACATTTTCACCGCTTGTTTTTGACGCTGGAGTTGAAGCATCCGCACCACCTATAATGTTGAGCTTGTCACCAAGTTTACGGTGTACATCTGCACCGCTATTACCAGCAAAGTTTAAGCCTTTGTTTTCAAGCTCGGTCTTGGTGTTGTCGATTTTGCTATTCAGTTCAGTTTTCGTATTACCAATCGTGTTGTTTAACTCAGTTTTAGTGTCATTAATCTGAGTTGTTAACTGATCTTTGG
>NZ_JBITPU010000043.1:0-558 GCF_044684115.1 Acinetobacter sp. ABJ_C1_1
CATTCGTATCCAGCTTGCTGTCCCCTGCCGTTACACTGTCAATATTCAGATCACGGTTTAAGCCATACTGAATCGTACTGCCGGTCTTGGTCACTTTCAGGTTCGTTTCACCTGCAACCGTACCAATGTCTACCGTATCACCAGCTTTTACTGCAGCTGCATTGGTACCATTACTTTGTAGTGTCCAGCCTTTGTCTAATGCAGTGATCGCATCGCCCACGTTATTGACGTTGTTGCCATTCACAGTATAGGTCGGTGAGCTTACTGCACCTGTAGTGCTGTCATAGCTTGCGCCACCGCCCAGATTATTGGCTGTGCTGTTGCCCAAGGCATCAGTCTTGTTATTGCTTGATGTGCTTAACGCATCGAGCTGGCCTTTGTTTACTGCATCAGTGGCATTGGTGCCTGCTGCTACGTTACTGATGGTGTTACCTGCAGCATCAATACCAGTCTTGGTCACACTTGGTCCACCAGTGATGGTTAAACCATTCGTATCCAGCTTGCTGTCCCCTGCCGTTACACTGTCAATATTCAGATCACGGTTTAAGCCATACTGAA
>NZ_JBITPU010000044.1:0-481 GCF_044684115.1 Acinetobacter sp. ABJ_C1_1
GTAACAGTGGCAGTGTTGACCGTAAATTGGGTGAAACCCTGAATATCACAGGTGGGCTGACAGCATCTGGCTCGAACTCGAATGTTAAAACGGTTATCAGTGGCAATACCGTTGATATTCAACTTGCCGATGCACCGGTGTTTGCAGGGAAGCTGACAGCGAACGGACTGGATGCAAATGGTGAGAAAGTTACCAATGTCGGTGAGGGTACAGCAGCAACCGATGCAGTAAACAAAGGCCAGCTTGATGCGTTAAGTACGTCAAGCAACAACAAGACCGATGCCTTGGGCAACAGCACAGCCAACAATCTGGGTGGTGGTGCAAGCTATGACAGCACTACAGGTGCAGTAAGCTCACCGACCTATACTGTGAATGGCAACAACGTGAATAACGTGGGCGATGCGATCACTGCACTGGACAAAGGCTGGACTTTACAAAGCAATGGTACCAATGCGGCTGCAGTAAAAGCTGGTGATACGGT
>NZ_JBITPU010000045.1:0-433 GCF_044684115.1 Acinetobacter sp. ABJ_C1_1
CCATCAGGGAAGCTCACAGTTACGGTTGATCCCGCTTCTGCTGTACCTGTGATTGGATTGGTCGCATTGATTGGATCAAGAACCGGTGCATTTGGTGCTGCCGTATCGACAGTCACGATGACATCTGCCGGGCTGCTGATATGACCTTGTGAATCCACTGCTTGGGCATGGATGGTGATTGGGCCATCTGCTGTCACAGGAATTGCTGCGGTGATATAGCCATTCGTCAAGTCAGTTGCACTCACTGTGTAGTCAGTGCCGTTAACGTTCACGACAGTACCTACTACTGCATCCGGACCCAACGCGACACGGGCATCAAAGCTGCCGTCTGCGCCAAGTTCTGCTGCATTGATGATGCCATCAATGTTTAAGTCATCAGGTACTGTAATCGCACCAAGTAGGTTCGCTGCTGCAGTATCTACAGTCACCACCG
>NZ_JBITPU010000046.1:0-315 GCF_044684115.1 Acinetobacter sp. ABJ_C1_1
GACCATCTGCCAATACTGGAAGTGTATTGTCTGCAAGTGTCCAGGTACCGTTGCCATTATTGACCGCTGGATACTCCACACCATTTACAGTCACCACAACAGTCGCTGTTGGATCGTTCACTGTACCTGTTAATTCAGGTGTACTGTCATTGGTGGTTACATCACTTAACGCAACTGTCGGTGCTGTCGTATCGATAGTCACCACTGCACCTGTTGTACCCACATTACCTGCAGGGTCGGTCGCTGTCACAGTTACTGTATGTGGACCATCGGTCAACACTGGAAGCGTATTGTCTGCAAGCGTCCAGGTGCCAT
>NZ_JBITPU010000047.1:0-274 GCF_044684115.1 Acinetobacter sp. ABJ_C1_1
GGTAATGTGGGTACAACAGGTGCAGTGGTGACTATCGATACCACAGCACCAAATGCACCGGTTCTTGATCCAATCAATGCCACTGATCCAGTGACAGGTACAGCAGAAGCGGGATCAACCGTGACTGTGAGCTTCCCTGATGGCACAACAGCAACTGTAGTTGCAGGTCCTGATGGTAAATGGACAGTGCCAAACCCAGGT
Source organism: Acinetobacter sp. ABJ_C1_1 (assembly GCF_044684115.1). Taxonomy (NCBI): domain Bacteria; kingdom Pseudomonadati; phylum Pseudomonadota; class Gammaproteobacteria; order Moraxellales; family Moraxellaceae; genus Acinetobacter; species Acinetobacter sp. ABJ_C1_1. The sequence goes on from NZ_JBITPU010000047.1 coordinate 202, forward strand.
GACTTGACTGATGGTCAAACAGTAACTGCGACAGCAACCGACCCTGCAGGCAATACCTCATTGCCAGGTTCAG
>NZ_JBITPU010000048.1:0-258 GCF_044684115.1 Acinetobacter sp. ABJ_C1_1
TGAATGATCCGACTGCGAAAGTGGTTGTGAGTGTAGATGGTGTGAACTATCCGGCAACCAATAATGGCAATGGCACCTGGACGCTTGCAGACAATACGCTTCCAGTGTTGACCGATGGTCCACATACCGTGACTGTGACTGCAACTGATCCTGCAGGTAATGTGGGTACAACAGGTGCAGTGGTGACTATCGATACCACAGCACCAAATGCACCGGTTCTTGATCCAATCAATGCCACTGATCCAGTGACAGGTACAG
>NZ_JBITPU010000049.1:0-255 GCF_044684115.1 Acinetobacter sp. ABJ_C1_1
TACCTGGTAATGATGGGTTACCTGCTGGGTCAGTCGCTGTTGCAGTCACTGTTTGACCATCAAGCAAGTCACCTGGGTTTGGCGCTGTCCACTTACCATCAGGGCCTGCAACTACAGTTGCTGTTGTGCCATCAGGGAAGCTCACAGTTACGGTTGATCCCGCTTCTGCTGTACCTGTGATTGGATTGGTCGCATTGATTGGATCAAGAACCGGTGCATTTGGTGCTGCCGTATCGACAGTCACGATGACATCTG
>NZ_JBITPU010000005.1:0-184735 GCF_044684115.1 Acinetobacter sp. ABJ_C1_1
ATATATAAAACATATATTTTTGAACGTTGTGATTCTTTTAAAGAAAAGAATAAACAGCTTTTTAATAAGGCTGTAAAAAATCAGACAATAAAATTATTTATAAATAAGAATTCCCCAAATAAAGCTAAGTTATTTCTTTCAAATAAAGAATTTAACTATAGATTATCTTGGTTAACTGTTTTTTTCTCAGAAATACAGGGAATTCTATTAACTTTATTTGTTGCAATTGCTAGCTATACTATTTATTTTTTATTCTTAAGAAGATAATTTTATAGGTGATCTGGATTAATGAAGTTAAAAATAAATTTATATTTAAAAAGGTGGAAAATAATTTTTAAGTGATGAAAACACTGTTAATAAAAAAGGTTTAATATTCAGGTTATGCTGAATATTAAACCTTTTTTTGTAATGCTTTAATTTTAAATTAACGATAAATTATAAAATTAAAACAGCTAAATTTTATTGTAATTTACTTAAATTGTTCTAAAGCCTCTTTTGCTGGTTCATATCCATTGTCAGCAGCTTTTTGGAACCAAAATCTAGCTTTTTCATAATCTGAGAGGACATTAGCATACATATAGGCAAGGTTATTTTGAGCCTCAGGTACACCTTTTTCTGCTACTTTTGTATATAACTCTAAAGCTTTTTCATTATCTTGTTTAACAAGAGTGCCATCAGAATAAATATTTGCTAAATTATATTGAGCTTCAGAAAGATTTTGATCTGCAGCTTTCTTATATAATTCTAGAGCTAAGTTAATATCTTTTTTTACTCCATTTCCTGAAAGATAAGCATTTGCTAAATTATATTGAGCTTTAGCATATCCTTGATCAGAAGATAATTTATAAAGTTCTAAAGCTTTTGATCTATCTTTATTTACATAATAGCCATTATCGTACATCAAACCCAAATTATATTGAGCTTCTGGAAAATTGTTTTTAGCAGCTTTTTCATACCAATAGTAAGCTTTTTCTTCATTTTTCGGGATGCCTATTCCTTTGAAATACATTCCTGCTAAATCATTTTGTGCAATAGGTAAGCCTTTTTCAGCTGCCATTTGGAAATAAGAAAAAGCTTTTTGATAGTCTTTAGGAGCATCTTTACCTAAGAAATATTTACCGCCTTGTTCATATAATTGGCTTGCTTCACTTTGAGTCTTATTTTGTTGGGGAATAGGTTCTGAGCAGCCTGCACTACCTAATAAAAATATACTTATGAGGCTAGAAATCATTAAATACTTTAAATTCATAATATATCTCTGTGAAATTAATCTGCTCCAACTATATGCCATTCTACCATTGGATCTTTTTTTATAGCCTCTTGTCTCTCTCTCTCAGCTGCTTTTGTTTCAAGTTCATCTACCATATCTATTGCATCAAGAACACCTTGAGCTGTCTGGATGGCAGTATTTGTTTTTCCAACCTTTTCTCCTAAATAATCCCCAGATTTTTTTAGTCCATATTTTAAACCTATTGCTGCACCAGCACAGGTGAGACCAACAACTGTAGCTTTTCTAGGATCTAATCGTTTTATTGCTACTTTTGCGCATTTTCCAGCAGCAGCAAGTCCAGCTACTTCACCTGTCTTTTCTCCAGCTTTAGATAACACTAATGTAGAAGATTTTGTCGCAAGGGCTTCAGGGTTTCTATCAACGATAGCTAACGTTAACTCTACTCCGTCTGCAAAATTACCTGCTTTTGATCCTAATTTATCAATCTTGGTACCGAATTTTTTAGTATCGAATACTTTTGTATGCTGATTACCTTTAAAAATTCGTCCTGTCTGAGGATTTTCTTTATAAAATCGGAATTCCTTAGCTTTTTCCAACCTTTCTTTACTAAACAAAGGCGTATTTTTTGAGTGGATAAGACCCCATCTAAAATTGTAATTATCTACAACGGAGGTTCCATCTTTTAAATACCCTAATACATCTGAAGTTTTAGCAGCTACATTACCAGCAGTTTCAAGATGTTCTCTAGTAAAAACTGAAACAGGTCTACCATTTTGGTTTACTTTCTGTTGTAAATCTTTCTGTTCATTTGCCATCTTTATCGCTCACAATACTTTTGAATATTCAATTATTTATGATAGTTACTTCTTAAATAATCGCCTTTCTCATCTGTTTCTTGTAATAAATCGATTTCTTTTAAGATCTTAGGACTTACTAAAATTATCTCCCTTACCAAGTTATTTTCTATTCTTAGTATTGGCTTAAATTCATTAGTAATTAAACTTTTAACGGATAGGATTGGAAAGTCATCTTTAGGACATACAAATACGGCTTCACCATCATTATTTGTTCTACATTCCATAAGAATTTTATTATTATCATTGCTTAAGTTAAATTCTAAATTTGGTATAGGATCTCCTACAAAATCTAGGAATTTAATATAAGTATTATCCTCAATAGTTCCACCAAAACGACTAATATAGTAGTGCCATTCATCGCCACCAATCAGAACTTTAACTTTTTCCTGTTCCTGAGATCTGATGCGTCCAGTCCTACCATACTGGTCAAGGAAGCCAGTTTTTACTTGTCCATTTGAATGTAAAACAGAATATTTAATATTTGATGTATCTGGAAATAGATTATAAACATCTAATTTATTGCTAAAAGGGGATTGAACGTTAGGAATCTCGGGTAAAGAATAATTAGCTTTTTCACCGCTTTTAAAAAGGTATTGTCCAGCTTTCGGCTCAAATTTCCCTGGCGTAATCAGGGTAATACCATCTTTATTAATAATGATTTGAGAACCACCAGCCATTAATAACCTCAATTTTTATAAAAATATTCAGAATTTTGCATTGATATAGCCTAAAATAAATGTATATCAAATGTCTCGTTATTTTACGTAAAATATGACTTTCATCATAGCTATTCAATTAAACGATAGCATTATTGTTGCAGCTGAAAATAAAAGAGTAACTTTGAATAAAGATTCAAATATAGAATTTTCTACTACGAATGATTCTAAATTATATGCTTGGGAACAAGGTATTATTACAGGTACTGGAGAATCATATGTTGTTCAGCAAACAGTTGATATATTTAAAAATATATCAAAATATAAACTCATAGCTTTACCAGAATGTCTAGATATTTCTAAGAGAATACGCACCTTAGAATTAGGTCAAAACCTTGATCAAGTTCATAATGGAAAACTACTTTGCTCTAGTTATTGTCAAGAAGGTGCGCAATTATATAAAATTGAAAGGTTTGATAAAACATCTCAGCATACACTGAAAAAAGTTTCTCCCATGGAGATTATTATTTGGTTGTTTCACCCAAATGTAGACTTGATTGCAGATAACTTGAAGAAGCTCTATTCTGATCTCAGAGATTATTCTCTATTTTCAACACAAGTTGATTGGATCAATTATTATATCAATCGGATTGCACCTATTTATCAAAAACAAAGTGAAGTTGATCTATATATGAGTCAAAGCTTTAATATCTTTTTTCAAACGAAAGATGAGCATTTCTTTGGGCATATTCCTAATACACAAGATATTCCTTTAAGTTTTCAACAAGTTTTTAAAAAGAATAGCTATATTAAATAGATATAAAAAACAAAATAAAGCTAGATTTTACGATGGTATTACTAGGCATAGCCATAAAATTATTGGCTTAATGCATTACTTGTTTGATAAAAAGTTATGTGTATTTTATAAAGAACTTTGATACTCCACATATCCATCTTCAATTGCAGGAATAATCTCTACAAACTCAAAGTAGGGCACTGTACAAAACTCAGAGTCTCGTATCGCATCAATCACAAAATAATAATCTTGCAGAGATGTGGTCTCAAACACAGCAATATCACTGGCTTTAGTGCTAAACGCCTCAACGTCATACCACCGAACTTTTACAGTCGGGTACTTCTCAAAAATAGGTTCAAGCTTTTGTGCACTAAACTCAGCCCGTTTTTCACGAGCTAAAGCCAACCAAGCAGGCAATGCTTTTAAATGAATAAAAAAAGTATAGGTTCTAGACATAACCACTCCATGACTGAGCCGAGTTGTAGTTCAACTGTGAAAACAGCATTTGCTTGTCATATCAACATGACTCAGTCAGTATATGAGTAATTACTCACATTAAATACTCGCATTTCGGGCCATGTCAGAAACATTCCCAGATCCACGCAAACGCCCGCGTCAAGCACGTTCTGTGGCTACCTTTGAAGCAATTTTAGAAGCGGCTGCTCGCATTTTAGAGTCGTTAGGTTTTGCTAGATTTAACACAAATGCCGTGGCTGAACTTGCTGGTGTAAGCATTGGTAGCCTATATCAATACTTTCCATCTAAAGATGCCTTAATCGTCGAGTTAATTCGACGTGAGCGTGTCAAACTTTCAAGTCGTATTGTTGAAGCTGTACAGCAACATGAAGCCGCAGACTTAAAAGAAAAATTAAAACTCATCATTCAGGCTGCTGTACAACATCAATTGAGCCGTCCGCAGTTAGCACGAACCTTAGAATTTGCTTCTGAACTCATTGGAAAAGACACTGAGGAAAATGAGCATCAACACGAGCTTGAAACCATAATTTCTGATCTGTTTATACATTCTGGCATTTCATATGCGCAGATAACTGCACAAGATGTGATTGCTTTGAGTAAAGGAATGATTAACGCGGCAGGTATAGCAGGGGAAAGTGATTTAAATCATTTACAACAGCGAGTTGAAAAAGCTGTATTTGGGTATTTGGATTTGAGCTAGCGGACATAAGCCATGGTTTCTGTTTGTCATATGACATATAAATTGTCATTTTCTATTTCAGCAATTCAAAAGTTTAGTAACTCTTACGACATATGAAGGATTTAGATTAGATATTTATCTGTTTTAGAATTAATAGAGATTACATGAAATTGTGGAGGGTTGATCAAAAAGTAATCCTGAAAGGTGATAAATCATTAAAACAGCCCAAGTACTATGAGTTGGGCTTTGGTTAAAAAATAAAACTATGATTTATATTAGATAAAAAATACCTTTCACATAAGCTGTATTATGTTAATTTTAGAAAATATTAATAATTAATAGGTAGTACCTATGAATGGTTTTTGGCGAATTTTTTGTATATTCCATATATTTTTGGGCATAACTTCAGTATTTTTTTTATTTTTATTGGTATTTTATCCAATTATATTGGGCATAAATCTAGCTTTAAGTGGACTTATTTATATAATTTTTGTGTTTATAAAAAAATATAAAGTTAATGATTTTTTTAATACTATTTTATCTTTAACATTTGCAATTTCTTTAAGTTTTTTAGTAAGTCTTATTTTTTTGAGTTTGGAAAATGCTTTTGGAGTCATGTTATATACTGCAATTTATTTAGGGCTTCAATTTTTTTTAAAAGGATTGGTCGAAGACTAATTTTCAACTTTAAGTATTGATTATTTAACATAATGGGTTTTATCTGAAACCATATTTAAAAAGATTTTTAAAATCAGAGTGTTAAAAATTTTTGTCCGCTACAAAAAAGCAAAATTCCGATTTTGACACAAATCGGCTTTTTTGTGAGCAAATTTGATAGCTCCCGCTAATCATTTTGACTAAAATTACTCTGTATGACTTGAGTGAGATATAACTCGGTTTAACTTAAAATTTCTTTTTGAATTCAAAATTAGAATAAAAGCTAATTCTTATCACAACAGATATTCTTGTAGTTTTTTAATAGTTTTGCTATTTATCTTAGCAAAACTATTAAAAAACTATGTAAAACAAGAAAGAATATGGATTGTAAATTTTCTTGTATGTGTCGGTACTTTTAGTACAGGTATTTTATTAGCCTCTGGTTTTTTACTATTGTTTTATAGTGGGGATAGTTGTGATTTATAAACTTAAAATGTGGATCTCTAGAGAAGTGGTTGATCCATTTTTTTCATTATATTCTTATATTTATAAAAATTTTGTTCTTGTCATTACCTTAAGTTTCTGTGTGATTGTACTGCTTTGTGCTCTTAACCCCAGTATAGTCTTTACTCCTAGAAAAGAGAGTTTTGTTGTTTATGAGCCTGAATTTCATATTAAACATGGACGTATGATCTCACTGATAATAAAAAGGGGGAATAAAAAATTTTTTATTAATTGTGCATATTTTAAAAATGAGAATGGTTCATTTTGTGAATTATATAGACCTAGAAAATTGCTTAAATTAGAAGGAAGTTTTTTTCCTTATCCTTCAATATTCCTTGATGGTAATAAAATTGTAGCTAGTAATGTTCGTTTTGAAGATGAAAAAGGGAGTGTAATTAATTTTTCAACAAGTGAAGAAAAAATTGCTTCTTGGTGGAATTGGGTTATGTTTCCCACCTTATTGATGCGGTATTTAATTTTAATCTGGCTAGTGGTGGTTATTTCAATATTAATTTTAAAATTAGTTAAGCATAAGAAAGAAACCTAATTTTATTTAAAAATAGTTTTATCTTTATTTTGAGTTGAGAGATAGATATGAAAAAGGGCTGCTATTAGCAACCCTTTTGATCTAAGTAATATATTGTGGATTACTGAAACTGGTCTAAAGCCTCTTTTGCGGGTTCATATCCATTATCAGCAGCTTTTTTGAACCAAAACTTTGCATTTTCATAATCTGAGTAAACATTAGCATACATATAAGCTAGATTGTTCTGAGCCTCAGGTATACCTTTCTCAGCTACTTGTGTATAGCTCCAGAGCTTTTTTATTATCTTGTTTAACTAAGCTACCATCTGAATAAATATTTGCTAAGTTATATTGAGCTTCTGAAAGATTTTGATCGGCAGCTTTTTTATATAACTCTAAAGCTAAATTAATATCTTTTTGTACGCCATTTCCCGAAAGATAAGCATTTGCCAAATTATATTGAGCTTTAGCATAACCTTGGTGAGCAGCTAATTTGTAAAACTCTAAGGCTTTAGCTCTGTTTTTGCTTACATAATAGCCATTATCATACATGAGCCCCATATTGTATTGGGCCTCCGGAAAGTCATTTTTCGCAGCTTTCTCATACCAATAGTAAGCTTTTTCTTCACTTTTTTGCGTCCCGATTCCCTTAAGGTACATTCCTGCTAAATCATTTTGTGCAATGGGCAGTCCTTTTTCGGCTGCCTTTTTAAAATATGAAAAAGCTTTTGAATAATCCTTAGGTACTTCTTTACCTAAGAAGTATTTCCCACCTTGCTCATATATTTCACTTAATTCACTTTGAGTATTATTTAGTTGTGAAAGTGGTTTAGAGCAACAAATAGTACTTAAAGTCGATAAACTTATGACGCTAGAAATTATTAAATATCTTATATTCATAATGTATCTCTTATAATTTAATCTACTGCAATTCATACTAATAGTTATCTTAAATAAATATAAAAAATCCGACATATAGTCGGATTTTTTATAGCCTCAAATTACTTTGAGGAAGAATGCTTAAACTTACCAGCTTAACGCACCACCAGTTTGGTAGTCAGTTACGCGAGTTTCAAAGAAGTTCTTCTCTTTACGTAAGTCCATCATCTCAGACATCCACGCAAATGGATTCGTTACACCAGCAAATTGCTCTGGTAAACCTAACTGAGATAAACGACGGTTACAGATGAATTTCAAATATTCTTCCATCATGCTTGCATTCATACCCAATACACCGCGTGGCATCGTGTCACGTGCATATTCGATTTCAAGCATAGTACCTTCAAGAATCATTTGAATGACTTCTTGCTGGAACTCGGCAGTCCAAAGGTGAGGGTTCTCAATCTTGATTTGGTTAATCATGTCGATACCAAAGTTCAAGTGCATAGACTCATCACGCAAGATGTATTGGAACTGCTCAGCAACACCATTCATCTTGTTACGACGGCCCATACTCAAAATTTGAGTAAAGCCACAGTAGAAGAAGATCCCTTCAAGTACACAGTAGAACGCGATCAAGTTACGAAGTAAACGTTGGTCGTTTTCAGGAGTACCTGTGTGGAAAGTAGGGTCACTTAAAGATTGAGTGTACTTAAGACCCCAAGATGCTTTACGTGCAACAGATGGAATCTCGCGGTACATGTTGAAGACTTCACCTTCGTCCATACCTAAAGATTCAATACAGTATTGGTAAGCGTGAGTGTGAATCGCTTCTTCAAACGCTTGACGCAAAATGTACTGACGGCACTCAGGGTTAGTAATATGACGGTAAATTGCCAATACCAAGTTGTTTGCAACCAAAGAGTCCGCAGTCGAGAAGAAACCTAAAGAACGCATAACAATAGTACGCTCATCTTCGGTTAAGCCATTTTCAGACTTCCAAAGTGCGATGTCATGGTTCATGTTCACTTCTTGCGGCATCCAGTGGTTTGCACACCCGTCAAGATACTTCTGCCAAGCCCATTCGTATTTAAATGGCACAAGCTGGTTCAAGTCAGCGCGACAGTTAATCATGGCTTTGTCGTCAACCTGAACGCGTTGCGCGCCCATTTCTAACTCTTCAAGGCCAGGAGCAACATCCAAATGTTCTAAGGCTGCAGATGCTCGAGCCATTGAATCGGTTGGATTTGTTGATCGCACGGAATGGGTTCCAGCGGATTGTGGAGCTGCCACGCTCTGCGATGATGGCTGCGCAGCAGATACATTCTGCGAATCAGACGTTTTTTCCGGTTGGATGGGCGCAGACTTGTGTTCAGGTGCAGCCGGTTTTTGCGAATCATCTTCAAAATCGTCCCAACTAAGGATAGACATTGTTGTTCTCTCTTCGTTGTATATATCTATGTTCGACATCTCTAAACGAAGATGTCACTACTATACGCTTATAATGTGTAAACAAAATTAAGTTTTATCGATGTATGACCAAATTTTGGGCCTTTGGTCCATCATCCCTACAACTTATTTTGCTTACGCTTTTGTTCACGGATTTTAAAAAAGGCGTAAACCATAGGCGTATAAAAGAAAATAAAGGCAAAGATTAAGATTCCAACACCAAGCATATAGTTATGGCTGAGATGAAAAAACATAATCTTTACCTCATTTAAAGTTGCTCTTTTGTTTAAAGAGCAACTTTATTGAATGTTATTGGCAAGCTTCGCAATCTGGGTTGTCGATTGAACAAGCCATAGGAACCGGAGCTGCTTGAGTGAAGCCGTCTTCTTCAACTGCTTCAGGTTTTTTCGCTTCTACGACCGGAGCCGCTGCAGGTGCTGCCGCTTCTACAGTTGCAGGTTTAACCGCGTTTAACGCACCTGTGTTAATTGTAGATTTTTCAGCAGAAGTTGCACCTAAAGCTCGGAGGTAATAAGTCGTCTTAAGACCACGTAACCATGCCATCTTATAAGTGATGTCAAGTTTCTTACCGTTTGCACCAGAGATGTAAAGGTTAAGAGACTGTGCTTGATCAATCCATTTTTGACGGCGTGATGCAGCATCAACAATCCAGCGTGGCTCAACTTCAAACGCAGTAGCAAAGATTGCTTTTAATTCTTCAGGAATACGAGCAATTTTTTGTACTGAACCTTCAAAGTGTTTAAGGTCGTTAACCATTACTGTGTCCCAAAGACCACGATCTTTCAATGCACGAACAAGGTAAGGGTTAATAACAGTGAACTCACCAGACAAGTTAGATTTCACATATAAGTTTTGGAATGTTGGCTCAATAGACTGAGAAACACCACAAATGTTCGAAATGGTTGCAGTTGGAGCAATCGCCATTACGTTTGAGTTACGCATACCGTCTTTTTGAACTTTGGCACGTAAAGTGTTCCAGTCTAAACGTTGAGTACGGTCAACTTCGAACATACGTTCTGGACGAGATTTAGCAACAATTTCAATAGAGTCGATTGGAAGGATACCTTGATCCCACAATGAACCTTTGAATGTTGAGTAAGCACCACGTTCAACAGCCAAGTCGCTTGAAGTTTGGATTGCATAGTAGCTAATCACTTCCATTGACTCGTCAGCAAAGTTCACAGCTTCATCAGAACCGTAAGCCATACCCATTTCGTAAAGTGCATCTTGGAAGCCCATGATACCCATACCAACAGGGCGGTGTTTCAAGTTAGAGTTTTTCGCTTGTGGTACAGCGTAGTAGTTAATGTCGATAACGTTATCGAGCATACGAACTGCTGTTTTAACCGTACGCGCTAACTTTTCACGGTCTAATACGCCGCCTTTAACGTGTTGCACAAGATTGATCGAACCTAGGTTACATACTGCAATTTCGTCTTGGTTTGTGTTTAACGTAATTTCAGTACATAGGTTAGATGAGTGAACTACGCCAACGTGTTGTTGTGGTGAACGTAAGTTACATACATCTTTAAACGTGATCCAAGGGTGACCAGTTTCGAACAACATAGAAAGCATTTTGCGCCATAAGTCTTTAGCACGTACTTTCTTGTGCAACATGTTCTGTTCTTTCGCAACAGACTCATAATATGCATAGCGTTCAGCAAACTCAGCACCAGTTAAATCGTGTAGGTCTGGAGTTTCAGACGGAGTAAATAGTGTCCAATCGCCATCTTCAAATACACGTTGCATAAATAGGTCAGGAACCCAGTTTGCAGTGTTCATGTCGTGAGTACGACGACGGTCATCACCCGTGTTTTTACGAAGTTCTAAGAATTCTTCGATGTCTAAGTGCCAAGTTTCTAAGTACGCACATACCGCACCTTTACGCTTACCACCTTGGTTTACTGCAACGGCTGTATCGTTCGCAACTTTAAGGAACGGAACAACACCCTGAGATTTACCGTTTGTACCTTTAATATAAGAGTTCAAGGCACGTACAGGAGTCCAGTCATTACCTAAACCACCTGCCCATTTAGAGAGCATCGCGTTGTCACGCATTGCACCATAAATGTCATAAAGGTCATCACCAATCGTTGTTAAGTAACAACTTGAAAGCTGTGGACGTAATGTACCTGAGTTAAACAGGGTAGGCGTAGACGCCATGTAGTCAAAGCTAGACAACAAGTTATAGAACTCGATTGCACGCTCTTCTTTATCTTGCTCATTCAGTGCAAGACCCATAGACACACGCATGAAGAATAATTGTGGTAATTCGAAGCGAACGCCATTTGAGTGAATGAAGTAACGGTCAAATAGAGTCTGTAAACCTAAGTAAGTAAACTGGTTAGAACGTTCAGGCTGAATCGCTGCTGCTAGTTTTTCTAAATCGAACTTAAGCAAGTCTGGTGAAAGCAAATCAAGCTCTACACCTTTTTTCAAGAATGCTTCAAGTGCATTGTTTTCAGCTGTATCGGCCGGTAAACCTAAGAATGCTAAACCAGTGCTGACCAACTCATCACGAAGCAAACGTGCAGTTACGTATGTATAGTTAGGTTCTTGTTCGATACGCGTACGTGTTGCCATCATCATGGTGGTAGCAATATCGCTTTCTTTTACGCCGTTATATAAGTTTTTAACGGTCTCATCGATAATTGCTTGAACCTCAATACCTTCTAAGCCTTCAGCAGCTCTATTTACAGTTGCTTGTAACGCACTTAAATCAAGTGGTTGAAGCTGACCGTTTGCATCAGTAACTTGCAAGGTAGGGTGGTGGTTTGAATTTGTTTGCTGACGAGCGCTAGCACGTTGTTCGCGGTAAATTACATAAGCGCGGGCAACTTTTTGTTCCCCAGTACGCATTAAAGCAAGTTCTACTTGATCTTGAATTTCTTCAATATGGATCGTACCGCCCGATGGTAAACGGCGTTTAAAAGTATTTAATACCATTTCCGTCAACTGGGTAATACGGTCATGAATACGGCTTGAATCCGAACTCTGTTGACCTTCCACAGCAAGAAAAGCTTTACCAATCGCAACAGAAATTTTCTCTGCATCAAATGCAGCAACATCTCCAGTACGCTTAATCACCTGAATTTGACCAGGAGTCGAAGTAATTACGCTCATGCCAGCATAGCTCCATTGTCACTTTTGTTATGTTCATAGACCGTTTGAACCGAGCAAAAAACATGCCACGATATTTGAGGGATAAACACAAGACTTAGTAGTTAAAGTTTATTTTCAACACAAGATACGGGATTTTTTAAGCTAGATCAATCTTGACTTTTTAGTAATTTTTTATCTGTATGATTTGTCGGGAGATAGCATACCAAAGCTATGAAAAAACACTTATAGATAACTTTGTGGATAACTCAAAAAACAAGCACTTGAGCGAATTTAAATTCATCAAAGAAATAATTTGTTTAATATTCATACATAGGAAATATGAATAGATTATGACATATAAGAATAATAAACAGATATCAAAAACACTTGAAAATTCAAAGGTTAATAAAATGCAACAAAACATGGTTGTCATGTATCAGTTTGGTGAACGCCTACTTGTTTACAATGTAAACGTGTGTATATTGCAAATGATAAACGAATGTATCTGCAAGATTTTTAAGATGCATGTAATGAGATTTATAGGGGCAATGATATGAGCCAAGAAGAAAAGTTACCAAAGATTCTGATCGTTGAAGACGACGAGCGTTTAGCGCGATTAACTCAAGAATATTTAATCCGCAACGGTTTGGAAGTTGGTGTAGAAACTGATGGTAACCGTGCAATTCGTCGTATTATTAGTGAGCAACCAGATCTTGTGGTCTTGGATGTCATGTTGCCGGGTGCAGATGGTTTAACCGTTTGTCGTGAAGTTCGTCCACACTACCATCAACCTATTTTGATGTTAACTGCACGTACTGAAGACATGGACCAAGTACTTGGTCTAGAAATGGGTGCAGACGATTATGTCGCTAAACCAGTTCAACCACGTGTATTATTAGCGCGTATTCGTGCACTATTACGTCGCACAGATAAAACTGTTGAAGACGAAGTTGCTCAACGTATTGAGTTTGACGACCTTGTGATCGACAACGGCGGCCGTTCTGTGACCTTAAATGGTGAGCTTGTTGACTTTACAAGTGCTGAATATGACTTGTTATGGTTGCTTGCTTCAAACGCTGGTCGTATTTTATCGCGTGAAGATATCTTCGAGCGTTTACGTGGTATCGAATACGATGGTCAAGACCGTTCAATCGACGTGCGTATTTCACGTATTCGTCCAAAAATTGGCGATGATCCTGAAAATCCAAAACGTATTAAAACTGTACGTAGTAAAGGTTACTTGTTTGTTAAAGAAACCAATGGATTGTAAAATCTGATTAAACTTCCTATAAGGTTGGTCGAGTGTTTAAACACAGTATATTCCTGCGAATATATGCGGGGCTGGTAATTCTTGTTGTTTTGGTGGCTGTTTTTGGGTATTTACTGGTACAAATTATCAACTACCAACGCGCACAAGAATACCGAGAATCTTTAACTGATGGTATTTCTTATGTCATTAGTGAAGGGGTCGCTCGACAACCTGGGAAGCAGCAAAAGATAGATTGGATTTCTGACGCATCTGATTTGCTCGAACTTCCAATTTACTATACCGATGCAAGTAAGGTTGAATTGTCTCGAACCGAGAAAAAGCGGATCGAAGCACAAAAATCTGTTGTTCGTTACGATGCCAGTAATAGCATTGCATATGTGATTATTGGTTTGCGTGACGACCCACAACATTATCTATCTATAAAAGTCGACAAAATTAGTGAACGCCAAATGAAGGCTCTTCCTATTTTTGTACTCGACTATTTAATGTTTTATCCGGGGCAGGAACAAGAGTACCTTGCCAAGATTCAAAAACATTTCTCATATCCAATTAATATTCAAAACATTCAAGATGTAAATCTGGACTCTGAACAGATTGGACGTTTACGCCAAGATCAAAGTGTCATGTTGTACAAAGATAGTGCAACAGTACGTGGTACAACCATTTCGATTGTCTCTCCAATCCCGAATCATCCTGCACAAGTGTTGGTGTTGGGCCCAGTTCCAATGTTTAACTGGATGCCTTTACAGCTTTCTGCGGGTATTACCTTATTTAGCCTGTTCTTATTAAGTTTGGGTGTTTACGGTTTGATTTTGCCGCTAGAGCGCAAAATTCGACAAGTGCGTTATGCATTAAACCGTATGAAATCGGGTGATTTGTCATTGCGTGTTCCGATTGAAGGAAGTGACGAAATGGCAAACTTGGCTTCAAGTTATAACAATATGTCTGATCATATTCAGCGTTTGATTGAAGCTCAACGTGAGTTAATGAGAGCGGTATCTCATGAGCTAAGAACGCCTGTTGCACGTATTCGCTTTGGTACAGAAATGTTAGCCGAAGAAGATGACTACAATCACCGTATGCATCAGGTTGACATGATTGATAAAGATATTGAAGCACTCAATACCTTAATTGATGAAATCATGACTTACGCAAAACTAGAGCAGGGTACACCTTCGTTAGATTTTGCAGAAATTGTACTTTTTGAAGTGTTAGATCAGGTTGCTGTTGAAACCGAAGCTTTAAAAACACAGAAAGAAATTGAACTCATTCCACCACCTTTATATGTGAAAGTAGATGCAGAGCGTCGTTACCTTCACCGTGTTGTACAAAACTTGGTAGGTAATGCTGTTCGCTATTGTGATAACAAAGTGCGTATCACTGGTGGTATTCACAGCGATGGCATGGCTTTTGTTTGTGTTGAAGATGATGGACCGGGTATTCCTGAGCAAGACCGCAAACGCGTATTCGAAGCTTTTGCACGTTTAGATGACAGTCGTACACGTGCATCTGGTGGTTATGGTTTGGGGCTTTCCATTGTAAGTCGTATTGCTTACTGGTTTGGTGGTGAGATTAAAGTAGATGAAAGTCCAAGTTTGGGTGGGGCACGCTTTATTATGACGTGGCCAGCACATCGCTTTAAACAACCGCCATTAAAGGCAAATAAAAAAGCACCTGCATAAGGTGCTTTTTTATTGGTTTATTTATAACTGAGTGGCATCAGGCTCTAAAATCGGTTTTCCGCTTCTTAGACTGTTTAGCGCATCTATATTAAAGTCAATTAGCAGCGAATTGTTTTTAGCATCGATTTGATATTTTTGAATAAGAGGTTGGTCTCCATTCAATGTTTCAACTCTATATGAATCCGCAATATGTAAAATGCCTTCTAGGTTTGTTGTGGTTGACGCGAAATCTTGTCTAAAAATTTCATAGACATCACGCAAGTCAAAAATGGCATTATCTGCATCTGGATGTTTTTGAATATAGCTTTCTATGTGTCGCACGAGTAATTGTGCAAACAAGTAATAGTCTGGTTTATGCGTATATTCTAGATTCATACATTTTTCTCCTTATTATCTGTTACTAGCATACATGGCAAAACAGAAGTTATTGTATAAAATTCATTACACTAGATGATGACTTGAAAATATTACAAAGAAATAAAAACCCGGTTACGTCCTTGGCGCTTTGCTTGATAGAGTGCGTCATCTGCTTCTTTAAACAAGCTTTCAATAGAGCGATGGTAGTTTGGAGAATATAAACTAATGCCAATACTGACCTGTACAAAAATAGGTAATTTGCCATAGACATAAATGGGTTGCTGACTAATTTTAATGCGTATTCTTTCTGCAAGTTCAAAAGCTGCTTCTTTAGTTGTGTCTGGAATAAAAATTGCGAATTCCTCACCGCCAAAACGACCGAGTAAGTCATGAGGGTGCAAAATATTTTGTATGGTGGTTACACAGGTTTGTAAGGCTCTATCACCAATCAAATGACCATAACTATCATTCACTTTTTTAAAGTGATCGACATCCAACATAAAAAATGCAGAGGTCTTATTTTCCTTTTGTACTTTTTCCTGAAGTAGACGAACTGATTGTAAAAATTGACGTCGAGTTAAACTAGATGTGAGCTCATCATGGGCAATTGCATGTTGTAGTTTTTGAATTAAATCAGAATGAAGCGCACTAATACTAGAAACAGTCAATGGCGCAAGCGTCATCATAATTAATCCAATACGAATTGAGATGGTATTGCTTAAGTATTCATTTGGATAAAGTAATAAATAATGTCCAGAGACATGATAAATAGTATAAGCACTGGTAAATGAGGTAATCAGTGCCACAATAATTGGTTTATAGCGTATAGCACACCAAGTTAAGGCTGCTATAGGGTAGAGTAAAGAACCCGGTCCTGAGTCGTAATAACTTACGACAATTGAAACTAATACCGCCAAAAAGGGTAATAAATCAATCGTAGTTATATGTTGCCGATTACCCTTAAGATAACGCTTTATTTGAGGGTAAGGAGGAAAGTTTATGAGTATAGGGAGTAGAAGTAGGGCATTTTGTAATTCGGAAGTCATCCAGTAACCAAATTCGGCCCAAAAGCTGCCAAGCATAAATTTGGTATTAAACATCGGTACAAAAGTTGCAGCAAAATAAGCGCCTACTAAGCTGCCAATTCCGCATAATGCAAATAAAAATAGATAAGAATAGCCACGATGAGCAGCTTTAATATGTTGATTTAAAAAAAGGTATAGCGTTAAAGAGGTAACCACATAAAGAAAATTAGAAGTGGTTAGAATAATAGTTAGTAAAAAGGGTGTGCCTTGAATAAGATCGGCAATTACATATCCAGTATACGCACCAAGAAAAGTACCGAGTTTACGTGTTTGAGGATAACGAACAAGTAATCCTAGTAGAACCGAATTGGCAGGCCAGAAAAAGGCAAGAAAACTAAGTGGGCGAGATGCAATTCCAATGAAGCAGCATATTGAAATAATGACAGTAAATAAGAGAAAAAATTTCAAGAAGGAAGAAAATGAAAGTTCACGAAGTGAGTATGGCATCAGCTGCCCTTAATGATAAATACCCTTATCCAAGAGTAATAACTATTATGCATGATTAAACATTCATCATAATTCAGAGCGGAAGATGAATACAATAAAAAACCGTCTAATATTATAAAAAAGTAAGTTGTTTAATTTGACCAAATGAGTAATTGTTCAAATAATATTAAAAATCAAAAAATGAAAAAAATCATCACAAGTATAAAAACTATCAAATAAACCGATTATGAACGGTGAAACCCCCTCTACAAGACATAGATGAATACTTTTGATTAGAAAATCATCCAAAAGACTAAGACGCTTCAACTAGCATGCGAAATTAGAAATCAGGTACAATTGGCGGGATTAATTTTGTGTTTGGTGTATTCAAAGGCCAATACATACATTCTTTGTTAAATAATAGGCCTGCCAGGAGTTATCCCCGCATGAGTGCCATTACTCCATACGACTGGGCGATTATCGCCTTCGTGATCGGCGTTACATTTCTTTGCGTCTTTATGCTCACAGTTCCCTTACTCCTCGGGGGAAAATCGTGGGGACGTGCTAAGCAAGAGCAGTTTGAATCAGGTGTCGTGAGTGCTGGTGGCGCTCGCATTCGCCTGTCTGCAAAGTTCTATCTAGTTGCAATTTTCTTCGTTGTTTTCGACTTAGAGGCACTTTACCTCTATGCATGGTCTACTTCGGTGCGTGAAGTAGGGTGGTTGGGATATACCACTGTTGTGATCTTTGTCGTTGACCTGTTAATTGCGCTTGTTTATGCCTTCTCTGTAGGTGCCTTAAGTTGGTCACCGGCAGATCGTCGTAAATCAGCTGGTGAGAAGATTAAAGTCGGTTCACCATCAATGAACATTGCTGAAATTACACGCTTTAACTCTATTGAAGAGCTCGTAACTGACCCTACAGGCCAGATTCCAGCCCAATCATCAGGTCGTGTTAAGTCAAAAACTACACCTGCATTGTCATCTGAAAAGGAGTAAGTCGGGATGAAATATACTCTGACCCGCGCGAATCCGGATGCTGATCAATACCCATTGCAAGAACGTCAAATTGTGACTGATCCGCTAGAAGAGGAAGTGAATAAAAACGTATTCATGACTCGCTTAGAGGATGTCTTGCATACAGCAGTAAACTGGGGACGTAAAAACTCTTTGTGGCCATTTAACTTTGGTACCTCATGTTGTTACGTTGAATATGCAACGACTTTAACAGGCGTGCATGACTTGTCCCGTTTCGGTGCAGAGGTTATTCGTGCTTCACCTCGTCAGGCTGACTTGATGATTGTTGCAGGTACCTGCTTTGTAAAAATGGCTCCGGTTATTCAACGTTTGTATGAACAAATGTTAGAACCTAAATGGGTTATTTCGATGGGTGCTTGTGCAAACTCTGGAGGTATGTACGACATCTATTCAGTAGTACAAGGTGTAGACAAAATTATTCCTGTTGACGTGTACGTCCCAGGTTGTCCGCCTCGTCCTGAAGCATTAATCCAAGCGTTAATGCTTTTGCAAGACCAGATTCAATTAGAGCGACGCCCGCTTTCTGCCGTGATCGGTGATGATCTTCAGCCAGTGTATAAGCCAAAGATGATGCCAGAACGTGATCGTAAGAATGCGCAGCGTATTGCCGTTAAAAACTTACGCTCTATGGATGAGATTAAATAATTTTTTGACGGTGTTTTGACATATCTAACCGATATGTTCATCGAGAAAATTGACAGAATTTGTATTAAATAGGAAGCCAAGCCAATGGCTGAAACTGACATTGCTATGCCAGAATCAACACCAGTTGATTCACGCCCAGCATTTGCAATCGTAGAAGAGCTCAAAACCAAGTTTGGTGAGAACTTCTATGTGCAGGCGACTTTTGAAGAGTTTCCAACAGTCTGGGTTGAGCGCGCACGCGTGCAAGAAGTCCTCATGTTCCTGCGTAAAGTGGAACGTCCTTATGTAATGCTGTTTGACTTATCAGCGATGGATGAGCGTTTACGTCAACATCGTGATGGTTTACCAGCATCTGACTTCACTGTGTTCTATCATTTATTATCGCTTGAGCGTAATAGTGACATTCGTATCAAGGTTGCCTTGAACGAAAATGATCTTAACCTCCCAACAGCGACAAATATCTGGCCAAATGCCAACTGGTATGAACGTGAAGCTTACGATATGTTCGGTATCAATTTCGAAGGGCATCCAATGCTCCGTCGTATCTTGTTGCCAACGTATTGGGAAGGTCACCCGCTTCGTAAAGAATATTCAGCACGTGCGACAGAATATACGCCGTATATGCAAGACAAAGCGAAGCAAGATTTCGAACAGGAACACTTACGCTTTGTACCAGAAGACTGGGGTCTTAAGCGTGGTAACGCTGACGAAGACTTCATGTTCTTGAACTTGGGTCCTAACCATCCATCTGCACACGGTGCGTTCCGTATTGTATTGCAGTTAGATGGCGAAGAAGTGAAGGACTGTGTTCCTGATATCGGTTATCACCACCGTGGTGTGGAAAAGATGGCTGAGCGTCAAACATGGCACTCTTTCATTCCTTATACTGACCGTGTTGACTACTTAGGTGGTTGTGCGCAAAACATGCCATATGTAATGGCAGTTGAACAGCTTGCAGGAATTAAAGTTCCTGAGCGTGCGCAAGTGATTCGTGTCATGTTGAACGAATTGTTCCGTATTAATAACCACTTACTTTACTGTGGTACGGCAATTCAGGATGCCGGTGGTATGACACCAGTATTCTATATGTTCGCAGACCGTCAAAAAGTATACGACATCGTTGAAGCAATTACGGGTTACCGTATGCATCCAGCATGGTTCCGTATTGGCGGTACAGCACATGACCTTCCAAACAACTGGCAAAAACTTGTTAAAGAATTGCTAGAGTGGATGCCAAAACGTCTCAACGAATACTACACAGCTGCACTTAAAAACTCTGTGTTTATTGGTCGTACACGTAATGTTGCTCAATACGATGCAAAATCTGCACTTGCATGGGGTGTAACTGGTACTGGTTTACGTGCAACAGGTATTGATTTCGACGTTCGTAAATATCGTCCATACAGTGGCTATGAAAACTTCGATTTTGACGTGCCAGTTGAGTATGAAGGCGATGCGTACGCTCGTGTTCTTGTTCACTTCCGTGAAATTACTGAGTCACTCAAAATTATCAAACAGTGTTTGGATAACATGCCTTCTGGTCCATATAAAGCGGATCATCCATTGGCTGTTCCACCACCAAAAGATAAGACGTTACAAGATATTGAAACTTTGATTACGCACTTCTTGAGCGTGTCATGGGGTCCTGTCATGCCTGCTGGTGAAGCGTCATTCATGACTGAAGTTGTGAAAGGTGCAAGTACTTATTACTTGACTTCGGATAAGGCAACGATGAGTTATCGTACTCGTATCCGTACACCGACGTTTACTCACTTACAGCAAATTCCTTCAGTGATTAACGGCAGTTTAGTGTCTGACTTAATCATTTATCTGGCGACCATTGACGTGGTTATGGCTGACGTGGATCGCTAAGAGGTAACGCAAAATGATGATTCTGACTGATAAAAAACCACGTGTGAATGTTGAAGGGATTTTGACTGCTGAAGAAATCCATGAAATTGAACATCACATTGGTCACTATCCATACCCACGTGCGGCTTCTTTAGATGCACTAAAGTGCGTACAGCGCCGTAATGGTTGGGTAGATGATGCTCAAATGAACGCCATCGCACAATTATTGACGATTAGTGTTGCAGATTTAGAGGGTGTAGCAACGTTCTACAACCGTATCTATCGCCAACCTGTAGGTCGTCACGTAATTTTGCTTTGTGACTCAATTGCTTGCTTCTTAATGGGTGCTGAAACACTAGCTGAAGCATTCCAGCGCGAATTAGGTATTCAGTTTGGTCAAACGACACAAGATGGTCGTTTTACACTGCTCCCAATTTGCTGCCTAGGCAACTGTGACAAAGGCCCAACGTTAATGATTGATGAAGATACTCACGGTTTAGTTGAAGTGACATCAGTCAAACAGTTATTGGAGAAGTATGTATGAATACTGAACCAAAACCAATTTATGGCGACGGTAATCCGGAAACTCATCCACTGACTTGGCGTTTAAGCAAACAAGAAGCAGTACGTAGCGCTGATGACTATGAAGCACTCGAAGGTTATGCGGGCTTTAAAAAAGCATTAGGCATGAAACCTGCTGAAGTGTTAGATGTTATTAAAGCTGCAACTGTAAAAGGTCGTGGTGGTGCAGGCTTCCCAGCAGGGATCAAATGGTCTCTTATGGCGCCAAATGATGGTGGTCCACGTTACTTAATCTGTAACGCCGATGAGATGGAACCAGGTACCTTTAAAGACCGTTTGTTGATGGAAAAACTTCCTCACCAATTGATCGAAGGTATGTTGATTGCAGGTTATACCCTAGAAGCAACTCAAGGTTATATCTTCATTCGTGGTGAATACATCGAGGCTGCTCAATACCTAAATGAAGCGCTTGAGCAAATTCGCGCTAAAGGTTACTTAGGTGACAACATTTTAGGTTCTGGCTGGAACTTCGAGTTACACGTGCACACTGGTGCAGGTCGTTATATCTGCGGTGAAGAAACTGCATTGATTAACTCGCTTGAAGGTCGCCGTGCTAACCCACGTACTAAACCACCATTCCCGCAAGTTGCTGGTGCATGGGGTCGTCCTACGATTGTGAACAACGTTGAAACTTATAACAACTTGCCAGCAATCATGCTTCGTGGTCCAGAGTGGTATATCGGTTTATCAGCTGGTAAATCAAAAGATCCAGGCACTAAGATTTATGGTGCGTCAGGTAAAGTCAAATTCCCTGGTCTTTGGGAACTACCATTTGGTACGACTGCACGTGAAGTAATTGAAGATCATGCTGGTGGTATGCGTGAAGGCTTAAAGCTTAAAGCATGGTTACCAGGTGGTGCGTCAACTGACTTTTTACCTGCAGATACCATTGATTTACCAATGGATGCTGAAACCATTATGAAAGCAGGTTCTCGTTTAGGAACATGTTTATTGATGGTGGTAGACGAGACCCAATGTATGGTGTCGTTGACCCGTAATCTTGAAGAATTCTTTGCGCGTGAATCATGCGGTTTCTGTACACCGTGCCGTGATGGTTTGCCATGGGCTGTTAAAGCGCTTAAAGCACTTGAGACAGGTGAAGGTAAGAAAGAAGATATCGACCATTTACAAGAACTTACTCGTAAATTATGGATTGGTAAAACTTTCTGTGCCCACGCACCAGGTGCGATGGAGCCGCTTATGGGCGCACTCAAACATTTCCGTAGCGAGTTTGAAGCGAAAGTGACGAATCGTCCTGTCGTGCAAACTAGCAACGTAGAACAAGCTTAAGGGATTCGACTATGGCTACAATTCATGTCGATGGAAAATCGTACGAAGTCAATGGATCAGAAAACTTGCTACAAGCATGTTTATCCCTTGGCATTGATATTCCGTATTTTTGTTGGCACCCATCCTTAGGTTCTGTTGGTTCATGTCGTCAATGTGCCGTAACTCAGTATGCAAATCCTGAAGATACGCGCGGACGTCTTGTGATGTCATGTATGACACCAGCATCTGACAATACCTATATCTCGATTGAAGACAAAGAAGCAACGGATTTTCGTGAATCTATCGTTGAGTTCTTAATGACCAACCACCCACACGACTGTCCAGTGTGTGAAGAAGGTGGTCACTGTCATTTACAAGATATGACTGTAATGACTGGTCATGACCGTCGTCGCTACCGTTTTACTAAGCGTACACATTACAACCAAGAACTAGGCTCATTCATCGCGCATGAAATGAACCGTTGTATTGCTTGTTACCGTTGTGTTCGTTACTACAAAGACTATGCGGGCGGTACAGACTTTGGTGTGTTTGCCAATGCTTCACGTGTTTACTTTGGTCGTCCAGAATCAGGTACTTTAGAGTCTGAATTCTCTGGTAACTTGACTGAAGTATGTCCAACAGGTGTATTTACCGACAAGACGCACTCAGAACGCTATAACCGTAAATGGGACATGCAATATGCACCAAGCGTGTGTCATGGCTGTTCTTCGGGTTGTAACATTTCTCCGGGTGAGCGTTATGGCGAAATCCGTCGTGTAGAAAACCGTTTCAACGGTTCGGTTAACCAATACTTCCTTTGTGACAAAGGCCGTTTTGGCACAGGTTATGTAAACCGTGCAGATCGCCCACGTCAACCTCAGTTCCGTAATGGCGAAACAGTAGCAACTGTTTCTGTTGACCAAGCTTTAGATCAAGCAATTGCGAAACTTGAAGGTAAAAAAGTTTTAGGTATTGGTTCACCACGTGCAAGCTTAGAATCAAACTATGCATTACGTGAACTTGTAGGCCAAGCAAACTACTCAACAGGTGTTGCACAAAAAGAGCAAAGTCTGGTTGAACTTGCTGCTTCAATCATGCAAACAGAGGGTATTTACAACCCGAACATGCGTGAAATTGAAAGCTATGATGCAGTATTAATTTTGGGTGAAGATTTAACTCAAACTGCACCACGTATGGCTTTGTCAGTTCGTCAAGCTGCGAAAAACAAAGCTCGCGAAATGGCTGCAAAAACACGTACGCCAGATTGGTTGGCTGAGCCTGTACAACGTATTGGTCAGGAAGCGAAATCTCCGATCTATATTTTGGCTGCAACTCAAACTCGTCTTGCCGATGTTGCAACTGGTGAAGTTGTTGCATCTCCAAATGACATCGCACGTTTAGGTTTTGCAGTTGCTGCGGCAGTTAAAGGTGAAACAGTTAATGGTTTAGATGACGATGCAAAAGCATTTGCTCAAACTATTGCAGACACTTTAAAAGCAGCAAACAAACCATTAATTATTGCGGGTACGAGCTTGCAAGATGCTTCAATTATGGAAGCGGCAGCAGAGTTAACGCAAAACCTTGGTTCAAAAGCTGGTTTAAGTCTTGTAGTTCCTGAAGTGAACTCTATGGGCTTAGCATTGTTTGGCGGTTTAAGCCTTGAACAAGCATTTGCTCAAGACTACGACACACTTGTTATTGTTGAAAATGACTTGTTCCGTCGTTTACCTGCTGCTCAAGTTAAAGCAGCACTTGATAAAGCTGAAACAGTAATCGTGCTTGATCACAGCGAAACAGAAACTGTGAAACAGGCGGATATTGTACTTTCAGCAGCAAGCTTTGCCGAAGGTGATGGTACCGTTGTAAGCCAAGAAGGCCGTGCTCAACGCTTCTATCAAGTTTACGATCCAAGCTACTACAAGCCTGAATACGCGATTAAAGAATCTTGGCGTTGGTTGCATGCCATTGAAACTGGTCTTAAAGGTAAGCCAGTTGATTGGACATTGCTTGATGACGTGATTGAAACTATCGTTAAAAATGTTCCGGTACTTGAAGCAATTCAAGACGTTGCACCAGATGCAGGCTACCGTGTACATGGTTTGAAAATTGCGCGTGAACCACGCCGTTATTCTGGTCGTACAGCAATTCGTGCACCTTTATCGGTTCATGAACCTAAGCAACCAACAGATCCAGACTCAGCATTAACATTCTCTATGGAAGGTTATGTAGGTCCACAAAAAGCATCTTCACTTGTACCATTTGCGTGGGCTCCGGGTTGGAACTCTCCACAATCTTGGAACAAATACCAAGATGAAGTGGGTGGTCACTTGAAAGGCGGTGATTCCGGCGTTCGTTTATTCGATCGTTTAGCAAAACGTCCAGCACGTAGCTATGTTGCTCCAACTGCGGTAGTTGCAAACCCTGAAAGCTTCCGTCTTGTACCAATGCACCACATTTTTGGTTCTGGTGAATTCACGATTAAAACACCTGCAATGGAAACTCGTATTCCTGAAGCTGTATTTGCTGTGGGCGAACAAGATGCAACGCGTTTGAATCTACAAGAAGGCCAACGTATTACAGTTAAAGCAGGCGAAACTACAGTGAGCTTACCTGTACAAGTAATTGAATATTTACCTACAGGTTATATCGGTTACCCAGTTGGTTTAGCGCCGACAGTATCCTTAGCTGAGCCTGTTTCAGTGGCATTAGGAGTGTAATTCATGAATCAAGAAATTATACGTCAAACGCCACTTTGGGCTGAGAACTGGCCAATTGCTTACGCAGTTGTTCAAGCAGTTGTGATTTTGCTTGTTGTAGTTTTAGTTGCAGCGTTGATGTCTTTTATTGAGCGTCGTTTGCTTGCATTGTGGCAAGACCGTTATGGTCCAAACCGTGTTGGTCCTGGTGGTATGTTCCAGATCGTTGCCGACATGCTTAAGATCATGTTCAAAGAAGACTGGACACCAAAATTTGCTGATAAATTAACTTTCCGTTTAGCTCCGGCAGTTGCGATGGCAACTGCGGTGCTTTCGTTCATGGTTATTCCTGTAAGCCCTGCATTGGGTGTTGCAGACATGAGCATCGGTCTGTTGTTCTTTATGGCAATGGCAGGTATTGCGGTTTATGCAGTGTTATTTGGTGGTTGGGCATCAAATAACAAATATTCATTACTCGGCGGTTTACGTTCAGCTGCTCAAACCATTTCTTATGAAGTGTTCTTGGGTATCTCATTAATGGGCGTGGTTGCAATTGCTGGTTCATTTAACCTTCGTGAAATTGTTGAAGCACAACGTGATGTTTGGTTCATCATTCCACAGTTCTTAGGTTTCTTGATTTTCGTTGTTGCAGGTGTTGCGGTAACTCACCGTCACCCATTTGACCAACCTGAAGCAGAACAAGAATTGGCTGAAGGTTACCATGTTGAATATGGCGGTATGAAATGGGGTATGTTCTTCGTTGCTGAATATGTAAACGTTGTACTTATCTCTGCATTAATCGTGACTTTATTCTTTGGTGGCTGGTTAGCGCCATTCAATTTAGAAATTCCATTTGTTCCACCAGTATTCTGGTTCGTGATTAAAACAGCATTCTTTGTAATGATGTTCGTATTGGCACGTGGTTCTTTAATGCGTCCACGTTATGACCAAGTCATGAACTTTGGTTGGAAAATTTGTTTGCCATTGGCGTTGGTCAACTTGTTAGTGACTGGTGCTGTGATTCTGATGAATCAGGCCTAGGACAGCAGGGAGTACAAAATGTATAAATTTCTAGCTGGATTCGGATCGATTGTACGTTCGTTGTTTATGGTATTTAGCCATGCAACGCGTAAACGTGACACGATTTTATATCCAGAAGTACCGGCTGAACAGATTGTGCCACCACGCTTTCGTGGTCGTATTGTGTTGACGCGTGACCCAGATGGGGAAGAGCGTTGTGTGGCATGTAACCTTTGTGCGGTTGCATGTCCAGTTGGCTGTATTTCATTACAAAAAGCTGAAAAAGAAGATGGTCGTTGGTATCCGGAATTTTTCCGTATCAACTTCTCTCGTTGTATTTTCTGCGGTATGTGTGAAGAAGCATGTCCAACCACAGCGATTCAAATGACTCCAGATTTCGAGTTAGGCGAATACGTACGTCAAGACCTTGTTTATGAGAAAGAAAACTTACTCATTTCAGGTCCAGGTAAATACCCAGACTACAACTTCTACCGCGTAACCGGTATGGCAATTAACGGTAAAGAGAAAGGTCAAGCACAAAAAGAAAGTGCACCAATCGATGTACGGAGTCTATTACCATGATGTGGCCGTTTTATTTGATGGCGCTCGTGGCCATCGTTTCTACGGTTCGTGTAGTGACTAACACGAACCCTGTACATGCATTGCTTAGTCTGATTGTTTCATTACTTGCTGTTGCTGGTATTTTCATGATCGTAGGTGCGCCGTTTGCCGGCGCCCTCGAAATCATTGTTTATGCTGGTGCAATTATGGTCTTGTTCGTATTCGTTGTGATGATGCTTAACTTAGGGCAACACACTGTAGAACAAGAGCGTAAATGGCTTTCTTCAGATGCTTGGGCATATCCAGCACTCATGAGCTTTTTACTTGGCTTGCTTTTAGTTTGGATGCTTGGTGGCGAATATACAACCATCTCTGCACCACTTGGCGCACAAGTAATTGGACCAAAAGTTGTTGGTCAAGCGCTCTTTACTCACTACTTATTATTGGTTGAAGTTGCCGCGATGTTATTGCTAGCAGCCCTTGTTGCAGCATACCACTTAGGTAAACGTGAACCAGGTGCAGAAGAGGAAAAAGAATAATGGGCCAGATCCCTTTAGAACATGGTTTGATTGTTGCAACCATTCTTTTTGCACTCGGTTTTTACGGTGTAATGGTGCGACGCAACCTACTATTTATGTTAATGAGCCTTGAAATCATGATGAATGCTGCTGCGTTAGCATTCGTTCTTGCGGGTAGCGTATGGGCACAACCAGATGGACAAGTGATGTTCATTCTGATTTTAACCCTTGCTGCAGCAGAGGCGTGTATCGGTCTTGCGATTGTCCTTCAGTTCTATCATCGCTTCCATCATTTGGATGTGGATGCTGCTAGTGAGATGCGCGGATGAGTTATTTATATCTAACAGTATTATTTCCGCTAATCGGTTTTATTTTATTGGCGGCAGGGCGTGATAAGCTCTCTGAAAATGTTGCAGCAATTATTGGTGTAGGTTCTGTAGGTTTATCTGCATTATTTGCATTGATTGCTGGTATGGCATTTACCAATAGCGGTCAGCAGGTTTTTGTTCAAAACCTTTGGACATGGTTCAATGTTGGTGGTTTCGCTCCTGGCATTAGCTTACATTTAGATGGCTTATCTTTACTCATGATGGGCATGATCACAGGTGTTGGTTTTCTAATCCACATCTTTGCATCATGGTACATGCGTGGTGAAGAAGGTTATGCGCGTTTCTTCTCTTATTTCAACCTATTCGTTGCAAGCATGCTTGTGCTTGTATTGGGTGACAACTTAGCGTTGTTATTCTTAGGTTGGGAAGGCGTAGGTCTTTGCTCTTACTTGCTCATCGGTTTCTACTATGCAAACCCTGCAAATGGTTGGGCAGCGATCAAAGCATTTACAGTTACCCGCGTAGGTGACGTATTCTTACTTATCGCTTTATTCTTGCTTTACCAACAATTTGGTACGCTGAATACTCAGTACATCGTTGAACATGCAGCAGAAGTAATGACGAAGAGCTCGTCACTTACCATCTGGACTGCATTAATGTTGTTCTTGGGTGCTGCTGGTAAATCTGCTCAAATTCCATTGCAAACATGGTTGGCAGATGCGATGGCAGGCCCAACACCTGTTTCTGCATTAATCCACGCAGCAACAATGGTAACAGCTGGTGTGTACTTATGCTGCCGTCTATTTAGCGTATTTGAGCTTGCACCTGAAGTGATGCAATTCATTTCAGTAACAGGTGCTGTAACTTTATTAGTTGCAGGCTTTGCTGCTCTTGTGCAAACAGATATCAAACGTATTTTAGCTTACTCAACAATGAGTCAGCTCGGTTATATGTTTATGGCTGTCGGTGCAGAAGCGTATCAAGCTGGCTTGTTCCACATGTTGGCTCACGCATTCTTCAAAGCATTATTATTCTTGTCTTCTGGTGCGGTTATTCTTGCTTACCATCACGAACAAAATATTTTCAAAATGGGTGGTTTGTTCTACAAAAACAAATTCCTATTTGCATGTTTCGCGATTGGTGGCGGTGCATTAGCAGCGATTCCATTCTTAACAATCGGCTTCTTCTCAAAAGATGCGATTCTTGGTGAAGTTTGGGTTCAAGGTCAATCAATTGCTCTATACCACACCTTATATTGGGCTGGTGTAGCAGGTGCGTTCCTGACTTCAATCTATACCTTCCGTTTAATCTGGGTTGTATTCTTCGGTAAAGAAAATACACATTATCATGAGATTAAAGGTGCAACTTACTGGGCGCCATTAGGTATCTTGGCTGTATTGTCTACTTTTGTGGGCGCTGCACTAAAAGGTCCAGTCGCTGGTATTTTAAATACTGCAAAAATTCCTGAATTCCATGTTGCTGAACAATTTGTAGAAGGCATGCATGGGGCAGAGCATTTAGCAGTAGGTATTGCGCTTGTTGGTTTAGCTGTTGGTATTGGTTTGTTTGCATTTGCTTACGGTGCAGTGAAGTCGTTTGCAAAAACAAGTCTTGGTGCTGGCTTAGCTCATATTTGTCGTACTGCATTTGGTTTCGATGCGTTGTATGACATCGTTTTTGTTAAACCTTATTTATTCTTCGCCAAACTATTTGGTCGTGATCCAATTGATAGCTTGTGGCTTGTGCTTCCTGCGCTTGTTAAAGGCGGAAACAGTTTTACAAGCTCACGTCAAACAGGTTCATTGCGTGAATACGCATCAAGCATGTCACTCGGTGTAGTGGTGTTATTGATGATCTTGATCGTTATTCAGGTAGTGGGGAAATAAAATGGAAAACAATTTAATTTTACCCGCGCTGATCCTTGTTCCGTTCATTGCAGGTTTTACTTGTTGGTTAGTCGATAAACTCGACAAAACTTTGCCACGCTGGATTGCCTTAATTGGTATGCTCATTACATTGGGCTTAGGTCTTGCACTTTGGCAAAGTGGTACTTATACCTACGAGTTGGGCTCAAAAGTCCCAACTTGGTCAGCTGAGTTCTATTTACCGTGGATTAAATCTCTCGGTATTGGCATTCACTTAGCAGTGGATGGCTTGTCTTTACTCATGGTGTTGTTAACAGCTTTACTGGGTGTACTTGCTGTTGGTTGTTCATGGGGTGAGATTCAAAAGAACGTTGGTTTCTTCCACTTAAACTTATTATGGAGTTTAGGTGGCGTTATTGGCGTGTTCTTGGCAATCGATTTGTTCCTATTCTTCTTCTTCTGGGAGATGATGCTTGTACCAATCTACTTCTTGATTGCGTTATGGGGTCATAAAGGTTCAAACGGCCGTTCACGTGTTTACGCTGCAACTAAGTTCTTCTTATATACGCAAATCGCTGGTTTAGTGATGTTAATCGGTATCCTTGGCCTTGTGGTCTACGGTTACATGATGACTGGTATGATCGGTTTTGATTACAACTATTTATTAGCTGTAGCGAACCGTTTACCTGCTGGTTTCGCGTATGGTTTCATGATCTGCTTCTTTATTGGTTTTGCAGTGAAGTTACCAGTGTTTCCATTGCATGGCTGGTTACCAGATGCCCATGCTCAAGCTCCTACAGCAGGTTCTGTAGACTTGGCTGGTATCTTGATTAAAACAGCAGCATACGGTTTGCTCCGTTTTGTAATTCCATTCTTCCCAGCAGCTTCTGCACAGTTTGCAGATATTGCGATTATTTTCGGTTTGATCGGTATTTTCTACGGCGCTTGGTGTGCTTACCAGCAAACTGACATGAAACGTTTACTTGCGTATACGTCGATTTCACACATGGGCTTCATTTTACTTGCAATCTATGCAGGTAATATTTTGACCTTCCAAGGTTTAATGATCATGATGTTGGCACATGGTTTGTCATCTGCTGCATTGTTCATTATGTCTGGTCAAATCTACGAGCGCTTGCATACACGTGATTTGCGTTTGATGGGCGGTCTTCGTGGTCAACTCCAATACTTACCATTCTTCTTAATGTTCTTCGTAGCTGCTCTTGTTGGTGTGCCAGGTTTAGGTAACTTTATTGGTGAATTCCTGATTTTGATGGGTTCATTTAATAAATATCCTGCCTTCACGATTCTTGCTTCTATCAGCCTTGTATTTGCAGGTTTATATGGCTTGATCTTGATTCACCGTGCTTTATTTGGTGAGCCAAACCCTGAACAAAAGCAACACTACACTAGTCCATTAAAAGACTTATCTGCTCGTGAAGTTGTTATTTTGATGATTTGTGCGATTGGTCTCGTTTGGCTTGGTATCTTCCCACAAACATTCTTGGATGTATCTCATTCAAGTATGCAGTGGTTGGTCAATAGTTATGTGCCAGTACAAGAAGTCGTTGAAACTGTTCAGCAAACAGCTACTCAACTTGACCATGTGGAGATCCAATAATCATGAACTTCACAGTATCATTCTCTACGATTATGCCATTAGCGCCTGTGATGATTGTTGCGTTGACAACAGTCGTCGTTATGCTGCTCATTGCAATTAAGCGTAACCATAATTTAATCGCAACAACTTCTGTTGTCGGTTTAAACCTTGCTGCACTTTATATCTTGTTAGAACTATTTGGCGGTAAATTTGTACCGGCAAATGTGATGGGCATGTTTATGGTTGATCCATTTACTTTGTTCTATCAGTTCATGATTTTAGTTGCATCATTGGCTTGTTGTACTTTGTCTCATGCTTACATCGAGACTTATAAAGACAACCGTGAAGAACTCTATCTTTTGTTACTTGCTTCTGTAGCAGGTGCAATGTTGATGGTTGCAAGTTCTCACTATGCATCTTTCTTCATTAGTCTTGAGTTAATGTCGATTCCTGTATACGGCTTACTTGCTTATACATATCAACGTAGCCAATCGCTTGAAGCGGGTATTAAGTACCTTGTACTTTCTGCAACAGCTTCTGCGATGTTGTTGATGGGTATGGCGTATATCTACGCTTACACTGGTTCGCTTTCATTCTATGATTCGGTTCAAGCTTTATTTGGCGCAATCAAACAGCCAATGGTGTTATTAGGTTTAGCACTTATTATTTTCGCTGTTGCATTCAAATTGTCGCTTGCACCGTTCCACAAATGGACACCAGATGTATATGCAGGCGCTCCAGCTCCAATGGCAACTTTCTTAGCAACTGCTGCTAAGGTTGCGACTATTGGTTTGTTCGTACGTTATTTGCTTGCTTCTGGCGCAATTATGGTGAACTCGCTAGTGACTGTTTTGACAATCATTGCTGTATTGTCAATTTTAGTCGGTAACTTGCTCGCTGTTCGCCAAGTGAACTTAAAGCGTATTTTGGGTTATTCATCTATTGCTCACTTTGGTTATTTGTTAATTGCTTTAATCAGCATGACTTATGCGAGCTTAGGTAGCGTAACTGTGTATGTGGTGACTTATGTATTAACAACTATTGGTGCCTTTGGTGCAGTAGCGTTAATGTCTAGTCCATATAACAACGTAGATGAAGCTCAAAGCCTTGCAGACTACCGCGGTTTGTTCTGGCGTCGTCCAGTACTTACAGCAACATTAACAGTCATGATGTTATCTTTGGCTGGTATTCCATTAACAGCAGGCTTCATTGGTAAGTTCTTGGTTGTTATGGCTGCTGTAACGACTCAACACTGGTTCTTAGCTGCAATGATTATTGTAGGTAGTGGTATTGGTTTGTATTACTACTTACGTGTGATGGTTGTAATGTATATGACTCCACCTGAAACTCCTCGTATTGATGCTGATGCACATTGGGGACAAAAAGTGGGTGGTTTGATGGTATTAGCTGCTGCTGCATTAGTTATTATTTTGGGTGTATATCCAGATCCAATGATTAATTTGGCATTAAAAGCAGAAATTTTATCTCCATTACATTTCATGCTTTCGCAACAACAATAATTCTTGTGTACAAAAAAGCCTCCAAATATGGAGGCTTTTTTTTATTGATAGTTAAAAAAAGATTATAATAAATACGTTTTTATATTTTTAGGTAACATCTGTGGCCATTCAAGAAATTCGTCACCCACTTATTCGTCATAAATTAGGTTTATTACGTCGTGCTGACATCAGTACTAAGAATTTCCGTGAGCTTGCTCAAGAAGTGACTATGTTGTTGACATATGAAGCAACGAAAGATTTACCAGTTGTGGATTGCGAAATTGATGGATGGGCTGGAACTGTTACTACTCAGCGTATTGCTGGTAAAAAAATAACGATTGTACCGATTTTACGTGCTGGTATCGGTATGCTTGATGGCGTGCTTAATCTGATTCCAAGTGCAAAAGTAAGTGTGTTAGGTCTGGAGCGTGATGAAGCCACTCTAGAAGTACGTACTTACTATAAAAAGCTAGTTCCAGATGTTGCTAACCGTATTGCAATGATTATCGATCCAATGCTTGCAACAGGTAACTCTTTGGTTGCTGCAATTGATGTGTTAAAGGCAAGTGGATGTAAAGATATCCGTGTTATGGTATTAGTTGCAGCTCCTGAAGGAATTGCAAAGGTAGAAGCAGCGCATCCTGATATTGAGCTTTATACTGCATCTATTGATGATGGCTTAAATGAGCAAGGTTATATTGTTCCAGGTTTAGGCGATGCTGGTGACAAGATTTTTGGTAGTGTTCAAAAAGATTAATTTTTGACATAACGATAAAAAGAGACTTCATCAAACCGTATGCTTTTAAGGGCGGAATTGAAGTCTCTTTTTATTTAGTGCGATGATTGGATTGGAAAAGTAGGGGAAAGATCATGAAACAAGAGTTTTATATTGGAAGGGTAAAACAATATAACCCCGATAAGGGTTTTGGTTTTATTTCAACCACTGAAGGAGATATTTTCTTTCATATTTCTGATTTCCCTGCATCAGAAGGTGAACCGAAAAGAAATGAAAAAGTGAGATTTCTTGCGGCAGACAATCAGGGAAAATTTAAAGCGATCAAAATTGAGCGTGTTGATCCAAACCCTGCGAAAACCAAGAAGAATAAAATTGCGGATCACAATAAAGCGATCACAAGTGAGTTATTGTCAAATTTCCGACGTTAATAATGAACTAAATGTTATAGATGTAAAGTACTTATGCAATGTATTAGAAAACTACTTTGCTAGCATTTAGAAAGATTAAGTGGTTTAAAATTAAGGGAGATATAAATTTCCCTTAATTTTCTTAAAAATGAATAATAAGATTAAAAAAATGGGGAAGTATGATTCAACGGGGAAAAATTAAACGCAGCAAATTCAAGCTGAGTTCAAGTGAATACATCAGTATGTTTATGGTTGGCATCTTGGTTATAGTTGCCTGTGTGAGTTTCACGGTATTGCACTATCGTCAGCAGGCTCAGCAGCGTGCATCACATGAAAAAGTGCATTTATTAATACAACAACAGAAGACGATTATCGAAGCACAGCGCGCAGCTTTGGGTAATTTACCGGATGTTCAGCTTTCTGAAAAAACGAAAAAGGCTTTAGCACTTACATCTGAAAGAGCCCCAGAACGGGTAAATGATGAAACATCGGCTTTTCATTGTGATGGGCGTGAGCATTGTTCGCAAATGCATTCTTTAGAAGAGGCACGTTGGTTTGTACGAAATTGCCCGAACACTAAAATGGATGGTGATCATGACGGTGAGCCATGTGAAAATGATTCACGATGGCATTAGAAAATCAGGCTTTAAGCCTGATCTTCATCGCAAAACTTTAAAAATGCTTTGAGGCCCGGCCCTTGATATTTTTGGCGATGTACCAGCATATAAAGCGGACGAGTCAGTTGCCAAAATGGTGTATCTAAAATAACGAGCTGACCTTTTTCACTTAAAGGTTCAATTGCTAATCTAGAAATACAAGACATTCCTAAACCACCCGCCACTATTTTTAAGATTGCTTCATTGTGACCAAGCGTTAAACGAATGTTGGCATCTGGTAGATCTTGCAAAATTGCATTATCAAAAACTTCACGTGTACCTGAACCTTCTTCACGTAAGATCCATTCTACTTCGTGAAAATCTTGAGGAGTAAGGGGGCGATTTAAACGAGTTAAAGGATGATCTGGTGAACAGCATACTGCCAGCTCATCATCACGCCAATGAATACATTGTAGTTGAGGTAAGTGACAAGAACCTTCAATTAAAGCTAAATCTAATTGGAACTGATTTACAGCTTCAATCATTTGGCGTGTATTACCCACTTGAAGTTGTAAATGTGCTTGCGGATGACGTTGTAAAAAGCTGGCCATTAAATCAGGCATTAAATAGTCACTGATGGTTAAGGTCGCCCCAATACGGAGGTCAATACTTTGTAATTCACCTTTTGCAGCTTGTTCAAACGCTTCACAACGCCCCAAGATTTCTAATGCTTGTGGAAGTAAAAAACGTCCAAGATCATTAAGCTGTAAGCGCTTACCTAAACGATCAAATAAAGGAGCACCTAAGCCGTCTTCTAAATCGGCTAAAGCCATACTTGCTGCACTTTGCGTCAGTCTGACCGCATCACTGGCTTTAGTAACGGTTCCTTCTTGGGCGACTGCTACAAAAACAGCCAACTGGCGTAATGTCATCCGCATGTTTAAAAAGCCTTAACGTTTAAAAGTATTCATTATTTCGGCTGTCATGCTAACATGAGCGCACTATTTCATGCCACGTTGAAATCATGTCAATTGAAAAATTTAGCGTAGAAAAAGTTTTATCAGTTCATCGTTGGACCCCAACACTTTTCAGCTTTACCATGACTCGCCCTTCGCATTTTAAATTTACCGCAGGTCAGTTTGCGCGTATAGGTTTAAAGGTAGGTGACGAACTGGTTGTCCGTGCTTATTCGGTGGTGTCTTCTCCATTTGATGAAACGCTAGAGTTCTTCTCAATTGTTGTACCAGACGGTGCCTTCACTTCGAATTTACAGCATTTGCAAGTCGGTGATGAGCTATATTTAGAAAAAATTCCATATGGCTATCTAACTTTGGCACGTTATCAACAACCTTTGCCGCATTATTTATGGTTGTTGGCAACAGGTACTGGCTTGGCTCCATTTTTGTCGATGCTACAAGACTTTGAAACTTGGTCTAATTATCAAAAGATTAATTTGGTCTATAGCGTCCGTACAGCAGATGAATTGGCTTATGTCGATCGTATTCAAGAGATTGCTGAAACGTTTGGGGAAGGGCATAGCGGTTTTAAATTTATTCCGATTATTACCCGAGATCCATCTGCGCCGTTGCATGAGCGCTTACCTGTATTAATCGAAAATGGTGAGTTAGAAAAAGCAGCAGGTTTGGAACTTAACTCAGCAACCAGTCACGTCATGTTATGTGGAAATCCACAAATGGTTGATGATACCAAAGAAGCTTTAAAACGCCGTGGTTTGACGATGAATCGTCGTGGTGAGGGAAATATTGCTGTAGAGAATTATTGGTAAAAACTGAAAGTAAAAATATTTTAAGAAAGTTTTTTATGGATATGTTTATTAATGGACAAACATATCCATAAATTCACGAATTTCTGAAATCGCACTGTCGACATCTGTTGAAAGCCAAGTTGGTTCAAACAGACCTGCATAATATTCAAGGCGATCTTGAGGAACAACCAAGCGAACAGGGCAGTCTTCTTCAAGTAAACGCCAAGGTAAAATAGGGACTTCATTGTCCAGAAATACATTGATATTACGAATATCAACAATCATCGCATTAACACATTCAGGGAATGGCATAACCGAGAACTCTTCGGTACGGCGACGGAAATACTCAAGATCACCCCATTTGAGTTCATAGCTTGGCTTATTAAATTCAATAATACCAATGAGATGGTCATCTCTTGTCTGATGCAAATAACATTGATGTGTGACGTCAGTGTCGAGATCAAGAGTTACGCTTTGCTGACGATACATCATAAAATTGAGTAGCTTTAAAACAAGGGGGCTTATTATAGCCTATTTTATAAAAAGTAAGCGCTAAAACATATTGTATTACAAATCGAACTTCGAAGAAGATAATGAATAAAATGAGATTATATTTTTAATAGTCAAAATTAATGTGGCTAAATTTTATACTAAATTTATTATTTTAAAAGTAGAGTTTTGCAACCATAGTCACCTTCGCATAATGCTTTTTCACACAATGCAACAAATCAAATTGTTATGATGAATATATAGTTAATGATAATAGAAGAGGGGAAAGAAGATGCATGATTTTTCAAAACCACCTCATGTGACGAGTCCTGAAGAGACGGCAAAAAAAAGAAGATTGCCAGTTTATATTTTAATTATTGTAGGGCTTTTTCTTCTTGCGCTTATTGTTTATATGGTTTCTGAACATAACCAATCGCCAAAACAAGAAGGGGCTTTTCAACATGAGACTACACCACATGTGATGATGGGTACTTCTGATCTGAAAACTTACAAAGGATAGTAAGCCCAACAGTATATCTCGATAGAAAGCCTTTAGGATGTGTCCTGAAGGCTTTTTTTGCAATCTTTTGCATCAATTTGTTGTATTTATGCAGAAGGATGTTGATTGAAAAATATTCAAAACATAAGGTGACATAGACCGCATTTATCGTCATTTTTTTACAACGAACTGGTGTTTTTCATTTACTGATAACACTGAAAAGAACATAACAATTGAGGACATAACAATATGAATGAATTTTTTAATGGGCCTCGCGGCGCTCAGTTTGATGCGATGTATTACTGGGATCAGTTTCATCCTATTTTAGCTGCAATTGTCATCTTACTGGTTGGCTGGATAATCGCTTTATTAGTTGCAGCAGGGGTAAAAAAACTTCTGCAAAAATTAAATACAAATGCCAAATTATCTTCAGCTACAGGACGTACTCCTAATATAGAAGGCCTCGTCTCCAAAGTCATATTCTGGTTTATTCTGATTCTTGCTGTTGTTGCCGCTTTAAATGTGCTCAACATTAGTGGAGTGAGTGGACCATTTAGCAATATGGTGAATCAGGTACTCGTCTATATTCCAAATATTATTGCTGCCGTGGTGGTGGGTTTCATTGGTTGGATCGTTGCTCGACTGGTGCGGGCGGGAATTACCAATGTGCTATCCAGAACGCAACTTGATGATAAATTAAGTAGTGAAGTAGGGGTAGGGGGAATCAGTCAGAATATTGGTGAAATTCTTTACTGGCTTGTATTATTACTTTTCCTTCCTATTGTTCTCTCAATCTTAGGGTTAACAGGTTTACTTATTCCTGTTCAAAATATGGTAAATGAGGCAATTGCCTTCTTACCAAATATCTTTATTGCTGGCGTTATCGTTTTTGTTGGCTATATCTTGGCAAAAATTGTACGCGGTATTGTTGAAGGCTTAATCAATAGCTTAGGCGTTCAAGCGCAAGCTGAAAAAATTGGTCTTTTCAAAAATTCAAATGTAGGCAAATTCTTAGGTTCATTTGTTTTTGCCATTATCATCATTACGACATTAATTGTGGCATTTGAAGCGTTAGGTATTGAGACAATTTCTCAGCCAGCAACAGCTATGCTCAATGAAATCTTGCAAGCGATTCCAAACATTATTGCTGCTGGTTTAATTTTACTGGTTGCTTATATTGTTTCTCGTTTTGTTGGACGCTTGGTTGCCGAACTTATTGCAGGAACAGGTGTTGATGAAATCCCTGCAAAATTAGATGTACAACGCTTTTTCGGTCAAACTAAAGTTTCTGGTGCTGTTGGCTGGTTAATCGTGTTCTTTACCATGTTGTTTGCAGTTTCAGAAGCTGCTGACCGTCTTGGCTTTGAACAGATTAGTGGTCTAATCGCAATGTTTATCCACTTCGGTGCAAACATTCTATTAGGCGCTGTAATCTTGGTGATTGGTTTCTGGCTTGCCAATGTTGTGGCGAACGTAGTTCAACGCGGTGAATATAACAGTTCGCGTTGGTTGGGTAGTTTGGTTCGTGTCTTAATTATTGGCTTAGTCCTTGCGCTTGGTTTAAAAGCGATGGGTATTGCTGATTCGATTGTGAACCTAGCATTTGGTTTAACTCTAGGTGCAGTTGCAGTGGCTTTCGCGCTTGCATTTGGATTAGGTGGTCGTCAACCAGCGGAAAGACTATTGTCTGACTTGCTCGATAAAGCGAAAAAAGAAGCAAATCAACCAAATCCTTTATATCAACCACCTTCTACTACAACAACAAGTACGTCTTCGGCTTCAACTTCGCCAACGACTACAACTTCATCATCAACTGTTTCATCTGATGCAAAACCTGCTGATTCTGCACAAGTAAATCCATCACAACCACCAGTAAATAAACCGTTTGGTTCTACTGGTGAAAATGATGAAATTTAGTAGGTGTAACTAATTTTCAGATAAACAGTACAAAAAATCTTTGATTTTTGTGATAAGTTCGACCACTCTATATTGAGTGGTCGTTCTGTCTTTGACAGCTATAAAAACAAATAAGTGAGGAAAATACGATGAAAAAGCCTGGTCGTTTTTTAGCACCTGTTGTAATTGCTGGGATTACCGTTGGTTTTTTAGCAAGTGCTTATAAATTTGTGTTTAGCAAATCTGATTCATCAAAACAGGCAACAACGCATACACGTGACGCTGAAAAATCATCAAGTGAAGCGAAAGCAGCAAATTAGCTTATTCGGCATTTAAACATATTGTGCTGCTGCATAAGCAGAAGACCAAGCCCATTGGAAGTTATAACCTCCTAAATGGCCGGTCACATCCAATACTTCTCCAATAAAGAACAGTCCTTTCTGCTTTTTGCTTTCGAGTGTTTTAGATGAAACTTCAGTTGTATCAATTCCACCTAAGGTCACTTCGGCAGTACGATATCCTTCAGTGCCTGATGGTTTAACCGAAAAACCATGTAACTGCTCGGCAATATGCTCTAGCTGTGCATCACTGATATTACCAATCGCCGTTTCGCTATGCTCTGGCCATATGAGTTGTTGTAGCTCTTGTACAATACTTTTCGCTGTAAACTCATTCAGAAGGGTGCGTAATAAAACTTTAGGCTGTGCTTTCTTTTTATCTTTTAAATAAGTTGTTAAATCTTGGCTTGGGAAAAAGTCAATTTTAAAACTTTCACCAGTATTCCAATAGTTAGAAAGCTGTAAAGAACTTGGTCCACTTAAGCCACGATGGGTAAATAATAACGCTTCAGTAAAGCTATTTTTTGAGTTGCTTAACGTGACATCTAAAGCATTACCACTTAAGCGAGTGGTGACTTCTTTAATATGATCTGAAAAAGTAAATGGAACTAAACCAGCACGGGTTGGGAAAACTGTATGGCCAAATTTTTGTGCTAATTCATAGCCAAATCCAGATCCGCCCAAAGTCGGAATGGATAAACCACCTGTAGCAACCACTAATGACTCACAGCTAAATCGGCCTTGGTTGGTGTGTACAGTAAAACCGCCTTGTTCTAATGGATCAATCTGTACAGCTTCACATTGAGTTTGGATATCAACGTTATTGGTTTTATCACATTCACTCACTAGCATCTCTAAAATTTCTTTAGCGCCGTTTAGCGTAAATAATTGCCCGTGTTTACGTTCTTCATAGGCAATTCCATAATCACACACCAGACCAATAAAGTCCCAGTTGCTATAGCGTGATAGGGCAGAAATGACAAAGTGTGGATTATGAGAAATATAGTTATCAGGCTCTACATAGAGGTTGGTAAAGTTACACTTGCCTCCGCCCGACATTAAAATCTTTTTACCAATTTTGTTGGCTTTTTCTAAAATTAAAACCGAGCGCCCTCGTTTAGCAGCATGTGCAGCCAACATGAGTCCAGAAGCGCCTGCACCTAAGACAATGACATCGACATGACTGTTAGACATAAGAGATTCTCGATTAATCGTGAAAATTTAAAAGGGGCATATACTACCATGTCAGCACTTACTCGTGCTAAAGACATTTATTGCAGTAGAGAAAACGTTAGTGAAAAGTGGGTGAATTATTGGTGTGATTTATTTCTTATATCTGCCTGTAAACCACCAGAATGAATTGCCAGAATGCGAGTTCCTTCAGAAAAGTAATCATTCTTTATAAGGTCGAATAAACCGAACATCATTTTTCCCGTATAGATTGGTTCCAGAGGCACGGCATATTGCTCTTCAAAACTCTCAATAAATGCAAATAGTTCAGGTGACGTTTTCGCATAACCGCCACAGCAATAAGCATCTGTCAGCGACCAATTCTGTTTTTTAGTCCACTGCTGAATCTCTTGTTGTAAAAAGTCACCTTTTAAAGCCGAAAATCCTAAAACTTTTTGATGCGTTGAACTTTTTTCAATGAGCCCTGAAATCGTTCCGCCAGTTCCCACTGCACAGCAAATCACATCGTATTGCTTTAAATCACTCTGACTAAGAATTTCCTGACAACCTTGAACTGCCAGTTCATTGGTGCCACCTTCAGGAATAATGAAAGTTTCAGGAAATTGATTGTGTAATTGTTGAAGGTAATTTGCATCATTTCTCAAACGATATTCATTGCGTGAGACAAAATGTAGCTGCATTCCCAAACTTTGAGCTTTTGCCAAGGTGGGGTTGAGAGGCTTACTCGCTAACTCTTCACCGCGAATAATTCCTATACTGTGTAAGCCAAAAACATGAGCTGCATAAGCAGTTGCAGCAATATGATTTGAGTAAGCCCCACCAAAAGTCAAAACACCTGATAACGCTTGTTGTTTTGCGGCAAGCAGATTGTATTTTAGTTTGAAAAATTTATTGCCTGAAATTTGAGGATGAATTAGATCTATCCGTTTAATGTCGAGATGAACAGATGAGGGGAGTTCAATGTGCTGATAGGAAATAGGCTTGGCAATGTGATCAAACATTAGAAATTGAGAAAAATAATGAATGATCACATTGTAGCTTTTTCAAGAGAACTTTAAAAAGCTGATTAAGAGCTTGTATCGACAGAAGTAATCACTGACATGCCAGGGCGTAAGTGTTCCATTCCTTCCTGATTTGGGTCTATGGTGATACGCACAGCAATACGTTGCACAACTTTGGTAAAGTTACCTGTCGCATTGTCTGGCTTTAAAACACTAAACTCGGAACCCGCAGCAGGGGAGATTTGTTCAACATGTCCTGTAAATTTCTTATGATTCATTGCATCGACTGTAAACCATGCTTTTTGCCCAATTCGCATATTGGCAATTTGGGTTTCTTTAAAGTTAGCAATCACCCAAGTTTGTTGTGGAATTAAGTAGAGTAACTGTGAGCCTGCTGCTACATATTGTCCAACACGAGGATTTACTTCACCCAGTTGACCATCCATTGGAGCTACAATAACGCTATAGTCTTTGGTGGTTTGCGCTTGGTCTAACTGTGCTTTAGCGCTGGAAACTTGTGCTTCTAAGCCAGCTTCTGCGACCTGTGCGGTTTTCAAAGCCTCTTTTGCAACTAAGACATTTGCTTCTGCTTGCTTAAGTGCTGCAAGGTTATTCTCGGCATCAGCAGCAGCTTTATCTTGCTCAGATTTAGAAGCTGCTCCACTATTTCCTAACTGTTGATAACGTCTAAGCTGTGCCAAAGAGAGTTCGTATTGAGCTTTCACTTGATCTACTTTGGCTTGCGCAGCAACAATATCAGCTTGTTTTTGAGCGATGGATTGGGTTTGGTTGGCTAAAGTATTTTTAGCTTGTTCAACTCCAGAAGCCGCTTGAGTTACTTTTTGGTCATAAGTGGTTGCATCAATGTGCATTAACACTTGACCCTTTTTAACGTGGTCAAAGTCTTTGACTAATACATCTTTAACGTAGCCATTAATTTGTGACGATAAAACAGTGGTTTTACCTTTGACATAACTATTGTCAGTTTGTTGGACACTCGTGGCAAAAGGTCCGATTCTCCATGCCCATAAAATCACTAAAATACCGATAATAAGCACACCCAACATCCATAATAGTGTTGAGCGTTTTGTCGGAATCAGTTTACTTGCAGGTGCAGGTGCAGGTGCAGGTGCAGGTGCAGGTGCCTGAGCAGGTGTTTGTTCCGGTTTGTTTTGATCATCTGACATATATCAATCTCAATTTCTATTTCATCAATAACAAAAGCCTTTAAGGACGGCTAATTCCTCTACGTTGTAGATATTTACTACGAGCAATATTAAATCCACCCCATAAGAGCAGTGCGATAGCAAAAATACCGTTTAACGCAATAACATCATTGTAGGCACGCACTTGTGCTTCACGGGTGACCACTTGATTGAGTGTGCGCATGGCCTGAGTCGTTTGTAATGCTGGGTCATTTGTTGTGATGGCTGCACTACGTTGATAGGTGGAGAGCCTCTGAGAAACTAACGGATCGGATTGTTCTAAATCTTTAATAATCTCGACTTGATAGTTTTGCGTGCGGTGTTGTTGATAGGTCGAGAAGAAAGAAGACCCGACCAAGCCACCAAAGGTTTGAGTTGCAGAGAACAGCACAATAAAAGTCACTACATACGAAGGACCTTTAGCCAAAGTTTGGGCAAAGCCAATAAGCAATAAAGGCCCAATAAATAAACCACCTGCGAAACCTACTAGGAATTGACTTGCAAAGAAGTTCACAGGTCGAACATCACTGGTTAGGTGATAATCTAATCCACAAGCAACCAGAATTAAGAACTCTGCAAAAAGTAAGTGAAAGATAATTCGTTCACGTGAAAAAGTCAGTGCACTAAATAAGGTTCCGCTTAAAATCCCGATGAATATCACAACATAAAGTGGTACAAACTGATCAGGCCCCATTCCCATGGCTTTTAAAAAATTAACAGCAGCATAGCTTTG
Organism: Acinetobacter sp. ABJ_C1_1; assembly: GCF_044684115.1. NCBI lineage: Bacteria > Pseudomonadati > Pseudomonadota > Gammaproteobacteria > Moraxellales > Moraxellaceae > Acinetobacter > Acinetobacter sp. ABJ_C1_1. The sequence continues at coordinate 42,982 of NZ_JBITPU010000005.1, forward strand.
CTCTGACATTAGAAGTCGAATAGCAAAAGCACCAAAAATGAAACGCAAGGTTGAAGAGGCGCCTAACCAGCGTGTCATAATTAATGGATTGGCTCGATAGTGTTCATAGAGCAAACCAAGAACAACTAAGCTAAAGCCAGCAATTAATACATATGCCAACCATTCGCTGTTAAACCACCATAAAATTGGGCCCTGTGTGAGCACAATACATAAGCATGCAAAACCGGGAGCCAGTAAAGCAAAGGTAAAGAAATCCTGCTTCTCAAATACATAAATACGTAAGCTACGCGGTAATTTCAATGAAACAACCATCGCTAAACAACAAAGTGCTAAACCTAGCTCAAAGGTATATAGAACAGACCAACTGTCTGTACTGACTAGGAATGGAGAAATAATCCAAGCGAGGGGAACCCCTAATTGTTGGAAACCGAAGGCGATATATATACCTTTTGCCATATCTGCTTTTTTAAAAGCCTGCATGGTGTAATACATACCTAAAGAGCTGAGAGGCGCTCCTGCTAAACCTGCCACAACCCGTGCGAATAGGGCCATTTCATAGGTATGCACAAAAATATGTAAAACCAGCACGGCAATAAAAATAACCAGCCCTATTTCTGAAAATACTCTCAGGCCATACTGTTGTCTGGCTTTAAACAAAATCAGGTTTGAGCTGACATTTGCCATGACATAAGCAGCAGGAAGCCAAGCAGCTTCGGAAGGTGTCAGTCCATATTCACCTTGAATTAAAGGTAAATTTGCCGTAATAAAACCATTACTTAAGCTTGCCGAAAGGGCGATAAATAAACCAATAAAAAAGTAAATAAATCGCTTAGGTACAGAGTGAGCAATAGCTGCCGGTGAACCAGGTAGAGTCGGTTGCTCTTCTGGTGTCCAGTCGGGTGGTGTTTCTAAATAACGAGGCGTTTTACTCATTCTATCCCTCGAATTTTTTGTACTTGAATACCATGAATTAGTAATTCAATTGCTCGTTTTGCTAAGCGAGTTTGTTCTTCTGGCTCATGTCCTTGAAATGAAGAACCCAACATTGCAGTGATCATTGCATAGTCATTGGCAGTGAGATCAGCTCGGCACAGTTTTTGTTCTATCGCATTTTCAATCAGTGGGTTAAGTGCATTATTTCGCCGTTCATAAATTTTTAACATAATTGGATCTTGTCGATCAATCACTCTCCAAAAATCTTGCAAAATTGCAAGTTTAGGAAGTTGTGCAATATGTCCTTCAATTAAACGAAATAAACCATCCTCGAATTGTTGAAAATGAGCAGCTTTTTGCTCTAGCTGTGTAATCGCACGTTCTAAAAGCGCGCTAATTAAAGCCTTGCGGTCACAAAAGTTACGGTAAAAAGTTGCTCTGCCTACACCTGCATGGTCAATCACAACTTGCAAGGGCACATTAATGCCATGAATACGAAAACATTCTTCGGCTGCATTGAGTAATTCATCCCGATTATGGGCAGCAATTTTTTGACGTTTACTCATGTCATTGATTTGGGAGTTCTAAAGACCGATATATTTAACGGACATTTTTGTCCGTTGTGAAGATATAAATTGTAAAAAACATGAAAATTCAATTTTCATCATTTATATGTTTTCCATTTTTATATGTGTCATAAAAAAGCTGTTAGAATACCGCGCAATTGCATGATGCTAGGTCAATACAATGTTTGAGTCCCTTATTCCTCTTTTTTCAATTGCGATGGCATTGATGCTTGGAGCAATAAGCCCTGGGCCGAGCTTTATTTACGTAGCACAAAATTCAATTTCTAAATCACGTAAACATGGTTTGTTTACAGCTTTAGGTACGGGTACAGGCGCAGCTCTTTTTGGTTTTCTAGCTGTTATGGGATTGCAGGCAGTTTTACTGGCAGTACCTTCAGCATATTTAATTTTAAAAATTGGTGGTGGGCTGTATTTGCTTTGGCTGGCTTTTAAAATTATTAAACATGCCAAAGAACCAATTGCTATGGAAAATGATGGCAAATCAAAAATGACCTATAAACAGGCATATCGTTATGGCCTTATTACCCAGTTAAGCAACCCGAAAATTGCAGTTGTTCTAGCGAGTGTATTTACTGCTTTATTGCCAAAAGAAATCCCAAGTTACTACTATGTCGCATTACCAGTGATTTGTTTTATGATCGATGCAGGTTGGTACTCATGTGTTGCAATGCTGCTCTCTTCAGAGAAGCCTAGAACAATGTACTTAAAAGCAAAAACTGGCGTTGATCGAGTAGCTGGAAGTATTGTGAGTGTCTTAGGCTTAAAGTTAATTTTCTTCAAATGATAAGCCTTTAATTAAAATATCTAAAAAATCCAAAGCCAGCTATTTATAGTCTGGCTTTATTTTTGAGCAAAATATATACAAATTGAAATATCTTTTTTAGTACTTAAACATTTAAAAAGTGGTAACTTAATAAATAAAACAAAAAGAAATGAGGGTCACGTTATGAAAAAACTAATGGTGAGCATTTCTGTAGTTTTTCTCATCTTAACTACAGGATGTGAGATGAGAACCATGAGCAAGCAACAGTCAGCAAATGAGCGAACTATGAGCATTGTTGGTACACCTGTTCATGAAAAAGATTACAAAATTTCTGATTTACAAGCCAATAATCATGAGCAATCCAACTATTAAGTTACTTACAGCTTGCATCACTTACTGCATTTTAAATGTAGTAAGTGCATGTGAACCTGCATCTTTAGATTGGAAGCTTTTTCAGGAAAAATATGATGTAAATCATGATGGCTTGTACAGCTTAAAAGAGTTTCAACAGGTACAAGATTTCTATCCTTATCATTGGCCTACGGATAAGCGTTTTCAGGGAGAGAATAAGCAAACAGAACTATTTCATTATTTAGATGAAAATAAGAATGGCTATTTAACCAATGAGGAGTTGGGGAATATACACGTTTTACTTAGTAACCCTTGTGAAGGGCGACCATGGGCATAATTTAAATCTTCTTATAGATGTTCCTTGAAAATTTATAGTTAAAAAAGCTCCCAATTTAGGGAGCTTTTTTATATGCAGGCGGATTAAGAAACTTTATCGCCAGGTTTCGCACCGCTATCTGGTGAGATAATAAAAATACCTTCACCATTTCCGGCAGCAAGTACCATACCGTTTGAAATACCAAAACGCATTTTACGTGGTGCAAGGTTAGCAACCATAACAACCAATTTACCTTTTAGGTCTTCTGGTGCATATTGACTACGAATACCACTAAATACGTTACGTGGTTCAGCTTCACCAACATCTAACGTCAATTGAAGTAATTTATCTGAACCTTCAACTGTACCAGCTTCAAGTACTTGAGCAACACGTAAGTCAACTTTTAAGAAATCTTCAATACCGATAATTTCAGCTTCACCAACTGCCGGAGTAGGCACTGCTTTTTTCTCAGCTGCTTTGTCTTTTTTCGCTGCCGCTTTTGTTGCTTCTGGAGCAGGAGCACCTAAAGACTCTTTAGAAGCATCAACCATAGCTGCAACAGCTTTTGGATCAACACGCTGCATGAGAGGTTGGAACTGCGCAATCTCATGGCTTACAAGAACTTGTTTGCGTGACTCGAAATCGAAGCTTTCAAGTTTTAAGAAATCTTGAACTTGCTTTGCCAAAGTTGGCAGAACTGGAGCCAAGTACACTGCAAGTTGACGGAATAAGTTGATACCCACAGAACATACATCAAGAACTTGTTGCTCTTGACCTTCTTGTTTAGCAAGAGCCCAAGGTTTCTTCTCATCAATATATTGGTTTGCACGGTCAGCTAGCGCCATAATTTCACGGATCGCCGTAGAGAATTCACGTGCTTCATATGCTTTAGCAATTGAATCGCCTGCATCAATAAAGCTTTGTACTAACTCAGATTCTGCACATTCAGCAGATAACGTATTGTTAAAGCTACTATTGACGAATTTTGCACAGCGGCTAGCAATATTAACGACTTTACCGACTAAGTCTGAATTTACTTTCTGAACAAAGTCATCAAGGTTCAAGTCAGAGTCTTCAACTTTATCTGAAAGTTTAGAGGCAAAGTAGTAACGTAAATATTCTGGGTTTAAATGCTGTAAATACGTCTCGGCTTTAATGAAAGTACCGCGTGACTTAGACATTTTTTGTCCATTTACAGTCAAGAAACCATTTACAAACAAGCCTGTTGGAGTGCGATAGTTCGCGCCTTCAAGCATTGCAGGCCAGAATAAAGCATGGAAATAAACGATGTCTTTACCAATAAAATGATAAACATCGTTTTGGCTGTCTTTTTTCCAGAAATCGTCAAAGTTTAAATCTGGACGTTTAGTTTTGATGTAGTTTTCAAAACTAGACATATAACCAATTGGGGCATCTACCCACACGTAGAAATATTTATTTGGTGCATCTGGAATTTCAAAGCCAAAATATGGTGCATCACGAGAAATATCCCAGTCTGCTAAACCAGCTTCAAACCATTCATCTAACTTGTTCGCAATTGAAAGAGGTAAACGACCTTCATCACGCGTCCATTTCTGTAAATATTCAGAGAAGTTTGGAAGCTTGAAGAAATAGTGATCTGATGATTTTTCAACTGGTGTTGCACCACTTAAAGTTGAACGTGGGTTAAGTAACTCGGTCGCATTATAAGTTGTACCACACACTTCACATGAGTCGCCGTATTGATCTTCTGATTTACATTTCGGGCATGTGCCTTTAATGAAACGGTCAGACAAGAACATACCTTTTTCTGGGTCAAATAATTGAGTTACAGGGCGAACTGCAATATTTCCAGCTTCACGGTTTTTAATGTAGATATCTGTTGAGCGTGCTTTGTTTGCATCGCTATGTGTTGAATCGTAATGATCGAAATGTACGCCAAAACCGTCAAAATCACGAATGTGCTCTTTTTGAACATTCGCAATTTGCTCTTCTGGGCTAATACCATTCGCTTCGGCACGTAGCATAATCGCTGTACCGTGAGCATCATCCGCACATACATAAGTCACATCATGACCCATTGCTCGCATGGCACGAACCCAGATATCTGCCTGGATGTAACCGAGTAAATGACCCATATGAATTGGACCATTCGCATAAGGGAGGGCATTGGTGACTAAAATTTTACGCACGGATCTCATTCTCTCATTCGTATTTATAAGGTGGAAGATTTTAACTGATGCAGGGAGATAAGCAAAGATTAATAATCTTTAGCTAAGCATAAGAGGCATCTATAAAAATGGATGTGAAGTCAAAAGCTGTTTCTCTTTAGAACAGATAAACAAATCAAAAAATATTTGAATCTTCCTGTATTGTCTTTGTTTCAAATTGCAGTTACGGTCAGAAAATAAACCATAACGATGTATAACTAATAACTTATTCAGGTAATTTTTTAATTAACGATGAGGATAACAACGATGACTACTGAAAATAAATTAGACGAATTAAAGGCAAAAGCGGCAGATGTAAAAGTACAAGGCGAAAAAGCTTTGGACGATTTAAAAGAAAATGTAAAAGAGAAACAGGCTGCTGGTAAAGAAGCAGTTGAAAATACAGTAGATGAGTTAAAGGCAAAAGCAGCAGACGCAAAAGCACAGGGCGAAAAAGCCTTGGATGATTTGAAGGACAATGTAAAAGAGAAACAAGCTGCTGCAAAAGAAGCAGTTGAAGATAAAGCCAGTGATTTGAAAGGTAAACTTGACGACGCTCAGCATAGTCTGCAAGATAAATTTGATCACTTGCGTACCGAAGCCGCCCATAAACTAGATGATGCTAAAGCCAAAGCAGCAGAATTAAAGGAAGAGGCCGCCTCAAAACTTGATGAGTTAAAAACTCAGGCAACTGCAAAGTTTGATGAATTGAAGAAGACAGCAACCGATAAACTCAATAAATTAAAAAATCACGACTCTGCTGAATAAGCTGATTTAAACCAAAATCTGTACTCCTCACTCAAATGATGAGGCTTTAAAATTAGCAATTATTCATTTCGAGTTGAGCGAGTGCGGATCAATACTGTTACACTAGCTCCAACAAGCTGTAATGATCTGTTTTTGGAGTAAACAATATGTCTTGGCTTTCTTCATTAAAGTCCGTTTTTTCACCTGCACAAGAAGTGAAAGAAGATGAAATCCAAACTGTACTCCAAAATTATTTACTACCGCATTCAAAAGATGCCTTAAAAGAGCGCATTAGCCAGCTCCAAGTTCAGGGGCGTGTATTACAACTTACTATTAATACATTTCCTGATGAAAAAGAGCATTTGCAGCAAATTCATGATGATTTGGCTAGTTCATTAGAAAAGTGTGGTATTGAAGAACTGAACTTACATGTAGTTCAACAAAAGCGTCCTGCACCAGAAAGTTCAGGTCATGCTTGTTCATCTAAAGCACCGAAAGAAAATTCAAATTTACCTCCTGTGCTTGATGCCTCACCTAAATCTGAGCCAGATCCAAACAATCCACCGATTCAGAAAGCTGCTCCGCAGCAAAGAGATGTTCCGCTTCATCCTCGAATTAAGAACGTTATTTTAGTTTCATCTGGTAAAGGTGGGGTTGGTAAATCGACAACTACGGTTAATTTAGCACTTGCCTTACAAAAAATGGGACTTAAGGTAGGGGTGTTGGACGCTGATATTTATGGCCCAAGTATTCCAACCATGCTAGGCAATGCTGGCAAAACGCCTCTTATTGAAAGTGAAAATTTTGTACCTTTAGAGGCATACGGTATGGCTGTGCTTTCTATTGGACATTTAACAGGAGATAACAATACTCCTGTCGCATGGCGTGGACCAAAAGCAACTGGTGCTTTAATGCAATTGTTTAACCAAACACTTTGGCCAGATTTAGATGTATTGATGATTGATATGCCGCCGGGTACAGGCGATATTCAACTTACGCTTGCACAGCGTATTCCAGTAACTGGCTCAATCATTGTGACGACTCCGCAAAATGTTGCTTTGTTAGATGCCACCAAAGGAATTGAGTTGTTTAATAAAGTTGGCATACCAGTATTGGGTGTTGTTGAAAACATGTCGACTCATATTTGCTCTAACTGTGGGCACGAAGAACAAATTTTTGGTATTGGTGGCGGTGATAAGCTTTCCGAGCAATATCATATTCCATTGTTAGGACGTTTGCCTTTAAATGCTCAAATCCGTGAACATGCAGATCAGGGTAAACCGAGTGTTGTAGCAATGGATGACGCAGCTGATAGCTATATCGATATTGCTAAAGCGGTATGGCAACAGATTGAAAAAATCCCTCAACGCACGCGTGATGATAAACGAATCTTTTGATTCATCCGACCCGGCTTTAAGCCGGGTTTTTTATTATTTGGTTAAAAGAAAAATTTAAATCACTGAATCTAAATAACAAAGCTGAACTTGAAATTGGCATGTAGATTGCTACTTTACGCTTTTAAAAAGAAATAGGTGAGAAATGCAATTTAAATATACTTTTGGCGTTATCAGTTTATGTAGCGCTTTATTTTTAGTTGGATGTAACGACGGCCATTCAACAGTTTCCCAAACAACGACAGTTGAAGAACAAAAACAGAAATTACAACCAATTATTATTCAAGGCGCCTTACCTGTAGAGTCAAAACAGATGGCATCTAAATTACAGAATGTGACTGTTGAAACAATAGGAGGGTGGACTTTCTGGAAAGGAACTCACAATGGCTATCCAATGATTATTTCTAAAACACGGATGGGTATGAGTAACTCTGCCGCGGCAACAGCTCTAGCCATTGAACGTTATAAACCGATTGCGATTATTAATCAGGGGACTGCAGGCGGTCACGACCCAGATCTACACGTTTACGATATTATTTTAGGAAAATATGCGACCAATATTGGTGCGTTTAGAACGCCTAAACAACCATTAGGAGCTGGATCAAATTCACTCACTTGGGTTGAAGCATTTGATGTATTGCCAACAGATGAATCAGACCCAGAACCTATTGCAATTCGCAAATTTGAAGGCGATAAAGAATTATTAATGGCGGCACATAAAGTTCGTTATGACAAAGGTGAAGTAGTCGAGGGAACGATTGGATCGGCAGATGTTTGGAATAATGAGCTTGATCGTATTCAATTTTTCCATCAACGTTATGGTACCTCTGTTGAGGAAATGGAAGCAGCATCAGTTGCACAAATCGCAAGTCAGTTTAATGTTCCTTTTTTAGGAATTCGAATTTTATCTAATAATATTACCAATAATGGAGCGTATGACTCAGGTACTGGAGAGGCTTGCCAAGACTATGTGCTTAATGTTGCTGAAGAATATATGAAATCTAAACTAGCAAAATAATAGTTTAACTATAGGCAAGAAGATGGGTTCTTATAGGGCATCTTCTTGTTTTTTATAACCAGCTCTACTTTTCCAATTTCGAATGACCATCCAGCGCCAGAAAACTTCGGTCACTACATACAGTATGATTGCAAATACAAATGCTTCAACTATAAGCCCAGACATTAAAATTTTAGCGAGACTAAAATCTATATGGCCATGACCAAAATGAGTAATCCACCTAGAAATCTGATGAAGTACACCTAAGAGCATCTTTTTATTGATCATATGTACATGATAAATGTGCGAACCAAACCAGAACCCAGTATATAAAATGGGAACTAATGTGAGTGGGTTACTGAGCCAAGCAAGCATTAGACTAATAGGTAAATTCACTTCAAACAGCAATACCGCCATCACAATAAAAACACTATGAAAGGGAATAGGCAGTAAACCAAAAAACGTTCCTACAAAAACTGCTCTTGTAATCGATTTACGGTTGACATACCAAAGCACTGGATTAAGGGTTTTTTTCCCAAAAATCCTTAAAAATTTCATATTTGAAACTTTCTCTGGAGAAGGAAGCCAAGACTGAAAAAATTGCTTTGCCATAATCATAGGATAGTAGAGTCTGGTGACTCATATAAACACAAAAAAACAATATATTAATTGAAACTTATTAAAAGCTTAAAAATTAAACTTACTGCTGTAATAATTCATTATAGATCTTTTCGACCTAAAAATAGATTTAAAATAAAAATACTTATATTACTTAATACAATTTGGCACGCAAAGCGCGACAACTGACTCTAAAGTTTTTTAGCTTAAATTTTTTAAAAATTACGTATCTATTTGTTTATTTGTTATTTTTTAATTTTACTGATTAATATTTTAAAAAATTGTCTTACAATTAGATTTTGCCTTCCCAAAAGATATCTATTAATCTGAGATGACTACATTGTGAGGTCATTCAATGATTTCATGGCTATTTATTGGCTTAGTTGCCACAATTTTACTTACCCCAGGCCCAACCAATACTTTACTCGCATCGTCAGGAGTACAGGTAGGTCTTAAGAAGTCTGCGAAATTAATTCCGGCAGAAGTTCTTGGATATGTAATTTCTATTTCAGCTTGGGGCATGTTAATAGGGAAAGTTTCTGCAACGCTTCCTTTCTTACCTCCTATGCTTAAATTGCTAAGCGCTTGTTACATTATTTTTTTAGCAATTAAGTTATGGCACACAGCCAATCAGCAACTTGAGTTAGATCAGCCAACGATTCGCCCGCGTGAGTTGTTCTGTGCAACTTTACTTAACCCTAAAGCATTACTGTTTGCTTCAGCTATTTTCCCTGTTGCAGCATGGACTGATTTTCATATTTATCTCATTCATATGCTGGCTTATTTAGCGTTGATTACACCAATTGCATTGTTCTGGATTTTCTTGGGTTCAATTTTGGCAGGTAATAAAGTACGTTGGTTAAATCAATCGAATTTACAAAAAACAGCCTCACTAGTTTTAGTTAGTTTCTCAATTCCGATTAGCTATTCTGCGTTATTAAACCTTTAAAAGTCTTACCGAGCTATTCTTATCGAGAAGAGTAGCTCAAGCGTTGTTTTCATAATTGCTTTTTTACGTTAAAGTACGTCGCAATCAATGAAATTACCTTTTGGATAGAAAATACATGGCTATTAAGTCTGATCGTTGGATTCGCGAAATGAGCGAAAAACACGGCATGATTGAACCTTATGCAGAGAATCAAGTCCGTTTTGATAAGAATGGCGAAAAATTGATTTCCTACGGGGTCTCTAGCTATGGTTATGACGTACGCTGTGCCCGCGAATTTAAAGTTTTCACTAACGTACATTCTGCAATTGTTGATCCGAAAAATTTTGATGATAAAAGTTTTATCGACATTGAGTCTGACGTTTGTATTATTCCCCCAAACTCATTTGCTCTAGCGCGTACCATTGAATATTTCCGTATTCCGCGTAATGTTTTAACTGTATGCTTGGGTAAATCAACTTATGCACGCTGCGGTATTATTGTAAATGTGACGCCTTTAGAACCAGAATGGGAAGGTCACGTTACTTTAGAGTTTTCAAATACGACGAACTTACCTGCACGTATTTATGCAGGTGAAGGTGTAGCACAAATGCTTTTCTTTGAAAGCGATGAAGTTTGTGAAACGTCTTATAAAGACCGTGGTGGTAAATACCAAGGACAAACTGGCGTTACGCTTCCTAAAACCTAAGTTGTTTTAAAATTAGATTAAATTCTAAAAAATGGGTCACTTGAAGTGGCCCATTTTTGTTGAAAAATAAAGAAAGTGGCATTCATCGGAATATTTATAAATGAACGTTTTCTTTTGTAAAAAATGATATAAAATGATCAATAATTGATTTGTTTCTTTGAGTTGTATCACACAATTTAAATGGACTTAAATCATAAAAATCAGATATCGGCATTTCTTTGTTTATTCAATTTAAGATTAGATTAAAGAAAGGGAAGCCAAATAAAAAGAAATTAAATTAGATTATGCCCCCAAGGATACGGAGGTCGGTCATGCGACAGTTTAAGTCTCTTCATGTTGCGATATTGGCACTTGGAAGTTTATGCTTTTCTTCAGCTTATGCTACGTCTACCTTAGTTCCAATGTCTGATGCTGAACTATCTGCAACTCGTGGCCAAGCGTTAATGAGTATGTCTTATATTGCACCTACTGATTCGGCAAACTTGGAGAAACTACGCGATAACAGCAGTAATATTGGTTTTTATAAATTAGGAATGGAAGCCCAGTTAGAAATCAATACTAATATTAGAAAACTTCAGTTGGGCTGCGGTGGTGTAAATGGGGCTGGTGGTTGTGATATCGATATTGATAATTTAAGTTTAAGTGGACAAAATTTTGATACCAATGGGAACCCATTGCCCATGTCTAATGAAGATCGTGCCTCATCTTCTGCAGTATTAACGAATCCATTCATTGAATTTGCTGTTAAGAACCCAACCTCAGCTTCAACACGTGAAGTAGTTGGTTTAAGGCTAAGTGCTGAAAAATTTATTGGTTTATTAACGGCAGGTACTGAAAATACAACGACCCCGAATGGGATCAACTCCATTTCTGGTTATATGAAGGTTCAGTCTGACAGTAGTGGTTTGATTAAAGGTTATGCTACAACTTCGGCTACTCGAGATAATTTATATGGAGCAAATGCAGTAACAGGCCGATTGCAGGCTTTGGGGTTGGGTGGTGCTGCTGAGGTAAGTTTTATTACTTCTGATGGTGGATTTAATATTCCGGGTATTCAAAATAACTATTTTGAAATTGCGCCGATTCAAGTTAATGGTAATCGGGTTACCTCAAAAGTTTTATCTGCTCCAGTAAAAGTCCCTAATATTTATGTAGGACATAGCAGTTCTTATCCAGTGGATGGTACTGTGCAATATAATGCAGCAGGCCCACATGATCCAGCTTATCCTGAACCAACAGGCATTTACACTCAAGGCGGTAGAGTAGAAGCTACAGTAACAGACTGTAGCTTATTAGCATGTGTCATTGCGGGTAAAGGTGCTAAATTCCCGAATGTATATATGAATGGTACCATTTCAAATATTACTGCAAATTTAAATTTAACCCAGTCATTGGGTCTTATTCATAATTTACCAATTAACTCGCCAATGTATCTGGCACTGCAAAATCAAATGTTGCAGTGGCCTGGAGCAAAAGCAGATGACGTAGCCCAAAAGGGCTGGTGGATGTCTTTTGCAAATCCAGTTAATGTAGGTAACATCATTCCACAAGATGCAATTGATATTTCACCATTATTCCCGCAAATTTCAACTGCTGTTTCTGCATATTTACAAGCTAATCCTGCTCAAACTTCTGACTTGGGAGGTTTGTTAAAACTAGGGGATCTGGATGTAAATATTGGTACGATTGATTTAAAAAATAGCCCACTTACACTAAATTTAAGCAATTTGCAGTTAACGAATCAAAACTTTAAACCAAACTGTCATGGTACGAATTTAACCTTTTGTTAATTGTAAGCAATTAGCTTGAGCTGATTTTCATTCATCGGAAAATTAGCTTTTTATGCGCTTTCTTTTGCATTTGTGCAAATATTCCGCATAATAGAAATGTGGAAAAGTTGGCAATATCTATTTAGATTTGCCTTCTGGTCTAAGGTGAAAAGGATATATTCACCTAGCATCAAGGATTGTTAAAGAAAAATAAATATGGTGCACGGCATCGTATAAAACAGGAAGGTCAAGATGACTACACTTAATTATACGGTAAGGTTTCAAAAAACCGTTTTGGCAAGTTTAATTGGTCTTTTCATAAGCCAATCGAGTTTCGCTCTTGAAGAACTTTCTGATGCTGGTTTAAGTGAAACTACTGGTGAAGGTATCGCTATTTTACCTCAAAATACTTATATGGTATTTCGTGGGGCAGGTGCGAACGAAACCGCAAGTCAAATTTTAACTGACCGTACTAAAGATACAGGTTATATCAATTATGTACCTGTTGGGCCGTTAAGTATGACGGCGGCAGATACCAATAAAAATGGTACGATTGATTCTGGTGACCGTGCAGTAGGTAAAGCTGATATTTTTCTTTATGGCTTAGCTCTTTCTAAATCTGATAACGATACTAATAGCCGTCTTGCATCTACCGATACTGCGGCCGCGATTTCGAGTTGGGGTACTGCTGTTAATCCATGGATATTCAAAGTAGCTACTCAGAACCTTGTACCTAATTTTAGTGCTGCTACATGTAGTGGCGCGAGTGATCCTTCTTGCCAAGTAACGTATTTAGCCTTAGAAGCACCTTTATATGAGGTAGGGACAAGAGATACGGCAGGGCTTGATGCATATAAACTTAAATTAGGTTTATGGTCAGATATCTTTGTTCGCAATCCAAATAAAATTAATGGTGCGACAGATCAGTTTAATTATGGCGACTCAAATGGTTTGATTGGTACAAGTACTGATGCAAGTCGTGCGAATCGGTTACGTTTACAAGGTATCTGGAATAATTTTAGTTTAAATGGTAGCCGTCTACAGCTCTTCCAAACTTTGGGAGGTGCGACATCCGCAAATGGATTGAGTCCATTTTATAATAATACTCTAGGCTTCGCAGGTGTTGTGCGTTTAAATAGTGGTGATGCCTCTAATTTGAGAGCAACAATTACTTCAAATACTCCAACAACGACAGTAGGTCCATGGGTAAATCGTTATAGTACTCAATATACTGGTGCGCCTAGCAATAGTTCACCAAGTTCAGATTGGTTATACCGTATTCGCAGCCAGACTACTACGGTTACTTCAACTGGATCATGGACTGCTCCAACAGATAGTGCAATGGATAATGTACTGCGGTTGAGTACTCGTGAATCTGGCACTGGGCAAGGTAATCTCATTACTCCTGCTATTAATGGTGGGCTTGCACCAACCTTCGATGCAAACGAAGGTTTATATCTTTATAATCCGAATATTAATCTTGTGTTAGGTTCTTTATACCAACCACTCGTTTTAAGCTCAGATGGTAAAAACTTTAGTTTAGAGCTTGCACGTATTCCGAATAAGCCAGAAATTTATAAGAAAATCTATACTGACTACACTGGAACAGATAGTACTTATCTTGGTTCTACCTGTAATGTTTATCAATGCGGTACCAATGTAACCTTAGGAGGTAAAACTTATCAAGGTTCTAGTGCAACGCATAGTAGTATCTCAATCGGTTCAACTGTTTATAACTCGACAAATAATACATTAGAAGCCTTTAAAGGGAACAATACTCAAGATGCAGTAGGTATTTCATTTGGGAAATTACCAACAGGAACGGTTGCTGCTGTAACACAAGTTAAAAATTTCTATCAATTACAAAATCAGGAACGACGTGGAGGCAGCTATAGTTGTGGATTTTTAAACTTAGGAACTTGTTATGACACATGGCAATACCGTACAGCATCAGGTTGGACGGGAAATGCTGGCTCAGGCTTAAGATTTGACTCTCAAGGAGCAAACTGGGCGAATATTGATAGTACCTCTTATTATAATCCGACGACTAACACAACAGGTTATACCACTACCGATGCAGGGAATGGGGCTCAGTTTGTAGTACCAAATGGTACACCTTTACCTGATGCACTTTACAATAATGGGCGTTGGTATACGACTACACCAAATGCAGATGTGAACACTTATAAATTATCAGGAGCACAAATTAGCTCTTCAATTAGTAATAATATGGGTTCAGCAGTCATTGATGGTGTTTTAATCCAACATTTAAAACTCACCACAAAAGGTCTATAAGAGGAGGATAATGCGATGAAAAAAATAACTGCTTTACTCCTTACTCTTTGTGCAACTGCGACTCATGCAGAATTACAAACTTTGGACAACGACGCTTTACAAGCCATTAATGGCCAAGCAGGTGCTGACTTGTCTTTAATGCTCAATTTAAACCAAACCAGTAACAGCATATTTGATAATGGTAGTGGTGGTGTCTGTGAAAACGTAGAGTTCTGTCATATTGGTTTAGCGATTAATAAACGTTTTGTGCAAGCAGATGCAACTAAGCCAAGTGGTTGGGCTGAAAATAGTGATAGTGGTAATAAGCTTTGGTTGGTGTTTAAAGGTGTACAAGGAACTTTAAACATTCAAAAAATGGGTTTGGATGGTGCTGATTTGAAGTATCTTGATAAATCTAATACCGAAATTATAAAACCTGCTATTCAACTTAGTTTTAGTGCAGCACAACCGATTTTAATTCGTAACTTTGGTTTTAATGCTTTATCCATTGAGCAAGATAACTTTACAAGTTCAACAACGACCCAAGGCTCAAGTACGAATATGTATGATTATGCATATTTCAAAAAACCAACGTATGCGGCGACCGCAAACAGTGCAACTCAGCAAGTGGCTACGGCGACACCTTCAGCCTACGACTATGGGCGTGAAACAGGTTTTATGGGTTTAATGATGAACGGCAACTTGGCTATTCAAGGAAAAGTCATGGTGTTTAGCTGTGATGGTAGCCATCCCCGTTGTTAATGGTTAATGTAGATTTCAAAGGAACTGAAGTGATGAACAAAAATAAAGAAAGTCACGGCTCAAAGTTTATTTTAAATACATTAACAGCCAGCATGTTGTTAGTGAGTGGACAAGTTTTTGCTTTAGAAGCTTTAACCGATGCCGATTTGAGTGCAGTCAATGGTCAAGATGGGATCTCGATTCAAACGACTTTCAATGAGATCAATGTTGATAATGCTTACTGGGATGACCATGCAGGCACGCCAACAAGTGCTGATCAAGTTTTAAGAGCTCAAGCGAGTGGTGTAAAAATACAAAAAAGTAATGCATCTACACAAGCTTTAGGAACGAACTACCGTTTAGATGTGGGAAGTAATACGACTACAGGTAAAGCTGGGGTCGATTTTTCTATGCAAAGCAGTCCATCTCTCATTACGGTAAATAGCGTTAAGGTTTGTAATAGTTCCGCTACATGCTCACCTACATTAGGGCAGTTGGCTATCCAAACAACTTCACCTTTAAATTTAGCATTGACTACTCAAGACGGTTTATTTAGCCCAAATAGCCAGTCAAATATGACATTGGGTATAAATAACGCAAATATTTATTTAGGACAGTTAGATGCTCGTAGTCAGCTCAACCAACTAATTTTAAAGAATTTTAACTTTAATTTTGTGGGTAAAGGGGTCATGTTTATTGACCCTATCCGTGGTGTGGTTTTACAAACGAATACTGGAACAAATGTGGCTGCGGTTGGGCAAACCCCAAATAGTACTTATGGCTATGTCGATTTTAATCGGGTCGCTGATTCAGCTTCTGGTTTAACAGCGGGTACTTATGTTGATAGCAATGGTAAAGTGACTAATTCGGGTCTAAACATTGAAGTAATGCTTAGTTCCAATGTAGATAAAACCAATCCTTATGGGTTGGATGCGACCAATACACCGCAAAATTCAAAAGGTTTAATCCGACTTGGTGCAAGCGGACGTATGGTAAATAGTTATTTACAAGTCCGTGGTATGGATGGCTCTTCGGACACGATAACCTTAGGTACAGCAAATACTGCCTCAGGCACCACCTCAAGTAATAGTATTTTGGGTAATACGGGAATTGCCTTTCGTATGAAAGGTGAGTTCACTAAAGATAACGATTCTATGCTAGGCGCCGATGGCAAAGCCACGACTTTAGAAATTGGTGGGGCAGGGCTGAACGCCTATGGTTTCGAGTTTGGTAATTTAACTGGGTTGAACTCAGCTACGCGTGGTTATTTTGATAGCGGAAATATTTATTTAAATCTTGCCGATACAAAAACCTTATTAATGCCAAATAACGCGACATTAAATAGTATTCGTTTAGGATCTGGTACTTTAACAACCGCTGCCGATTATCAACATAATATTCACCGTGATACGGTGACTAATCCATTTAGTCTAATTCTTGCGATGCGTGGAGCAGAGTTTCAAGCATTTTCAAGACGAGGCCGTTTTACCACAAGTGCGAATGTCGCTGCTGCTAATCAATTTGCAGATAATGGTTTGAGTAACCAGTGGGGTTTGGCGTTACCTTTTTATAATTTAAATGCCAATGCTGCAGTTTATGGGGTAGATGCACCTGCGAATAGCGCTTTTTACTATACAAAAGATGCTAATGGTAGACCCGTTCAGAATGCTGTAGGTACCTCAGGAACGACTTCGCGTTTAGGATTTGGTGTCGCTGTTGGCACAACAGGGCGTGATGCAGGCGGTACAAAAACAACTTCAATTTTATTAATTGATGGTTCTCCAAATGCCAATAATGCGGGTAATCCTACCGACTATTACATGGGCTTACGTAATATCGATATGTTCCTCAAAGGTAATGGCACTATCGGTTTAGAAAATGGCAGTTTAAATATCGGTTTAAAAGATATGTTACTTGCCTTATCAACTGAAATTGCAGCGGGTTATTTACCAGGCGCTAAATATAAAACTTGTCCGGCAACAGGATCTTGTACTTCACCAATTGATAACTTTGCCAGAAATAATGATGTTTTATTTGGCCTTAAACTACGCTTAGGCGGTGATTTAAATTTATCAATTGTGCCAAACAGTTCAATTGCTGATGGTAGTGCGCTCACAGTTTTGGGTGATTTTACAATGCCTGCTACAGCAACTGGAAACTCAGTCCAAATTAGTGATCCGATTGATGGCTCTGCAATTGGTTTTGAGAATATGACTGGTAAGCTTGCGTTTAACACGGCATTAGTTGTTGGAAAAGACAGCGCGAGTGGACTAGGTAAGGTTGGTGTAAATACCGCAGTGTACTTTAACCCTGATAAGAATATTGATGGTGCCTTACGAGTTAAAGATATTAATTTCTATCCACCTTCAACAGGGGCAGGCGCACGTTTAGGTGAACTTGCAATTACTGGTGGACGTTTAAATAGTAGCTTCAGTATTGTGCCGAGAAATGGCGCTTTTAACTAATAAAGAGAAGTGGCGATATCGCCACTTTTTATAAAAAATTTATTTTGAATGTGATTGGATTTGCATTCGTCGGGTTATAGGGATAATTGTTTTGTACTCATCTATTATTCTGATAATCTGAACAAATAATAAACGTTTGTCTCTTAAGGATTAGAGCAACATGAAAAATAAAAATATAGTCTGCTGGTTATTATTTGCCAGCAGTTCAAGTGTTTTTGCGATGCAGCCTTTAGATGACCAAAGTCTTTCAGCAACGACGGGTCAAAATGGTTTAACGCTAGGCATTCAGGCCGATAAAGTTAAATTTAATCAAGTCGCCTTGATTGATACCAATGGTATCGCTTCTACCTCTTACAATAGTAAAGCTGGTCTCGTCATTGCGGGGAACTCTACTAATCCCGTTCCAAGTATAGAATTTATTAAAGCAGCTGTATCGACCAATCCTTCTTTCAATATTGCTATAGATACCGATGCAGGTGCGGGTAAGCCTTTTGTGAACTTGGCTGTCACAATGGGAAGTGACGTCAATGGTATTCGGCTTACACCATTTTCAGTTTATTTGGCACCTAATACATCAGTTTCTAGTCCTTCGGATTATGCGGTGACTAGTTATGCACCAAAATCAATTTTTAGTTCGGGAACAACAGTAAATACAGGCGTGAAAGAACTGATTCGCTCTACTGGAAATTTGGACATTAACTTTGTACAGACCAATAAACCTCGTTTAAACATTCAATTGGGTCATGCTGCCCAGTCTGTCATGGTCAAATTTGGTGGAGCCATTCAATCGATTTGTTCTGCTGCATCTGGTTGTCCAATTACTTTAGTATCTGATAATACTGGTGCTAACTTTGGGTTTAAATTTGCGGGAACAAACTCATCTACAGGATTTGTTCTTGATGGGTTTTATGCTGGAGTTGACCCAACAGGGCTTACTTTTGGCAATACGGGGGCATCTAGTAAATTTGATGCGTCGCTTAATAATGTAACTTTAGGAAATGCAGGGCTACAAAGTCCAACAACGTTTAATAATTTACCTAATGGGTCTATGGGAAGTTTTGGAGTTACGGGTGCTTCGGTAACCGACTTTAAAATGAAAGTAAGCGGTTTTTAAAAATAATCACTGAACCTGAAATAAAAGAAGAGGGTGGTTGTATAAACAGCCACCCTCTTTTATAAATTTTAAGTAACTAGCTATGTGATGAACTGGTTTGTTCTAACTTTTGAACAATTTCATCTAAAGCTTTAATGCGTTTAACTTGGTCCCACAGTTCTTTGGCTTGAGGGTAGGCTTTGGTCATCATACCTAGCCATTGCTTATAACGACCAACCATACCAATTTCTGTTTTGGCTTGACCATTTAAAAAACGGATTTGTAAGTCAACCAGTTGTTCCCAACTAAATAATGCCTCATCCATATTATTACGAATGCACTGTGTTAAGTCGGGGGTCGTCACAGCACCGCGACCAATCATTAAATCTTCACAACCAGATTGCTGTTGGCAGGCCTTTGCATCGGCATTGGTCCAGATTTCGCCGTTAGCAATGACATTAATTTTTAAAGCTTCTTTAATTGGTAGAATTTTTTCCCAATAAGCTGGTGGTGTATAACCATCAGCTTTCGTTCGCGCATGTACTGTTAGCCAGCTTGCGCCAGCATCTTCGACCGCATGCGCATTTTCCATGGTGTGGTTTTCATCGAGATAACCCAAACGCATTTTTGCTGAAACAGGAATATGCGCAGGTACAGCATCGCGGACTGCTTTAATGAGCATATGTACCACGTCTGGTTCATCTAGAAGTACGGAACCACCGCGATGTCTATTTACTGTTTTTGCAGGGCAACCAAAATTAAGGTCGATTGCAGGAGCACCTAGTTCAACCACTTTTGCAGCATTTGCTGCCAGCATATCTGGATTGTTCCCTAAGAACTGAACATGCACAGGCGTTCCCGCAGCTGTTTTACCGTCGTTCTTTAACTCAGGACAAAAACTATAATAAATATGGTCGGGTAAAATGCTGTCTGTAACTCGAATAAACTCGGTTACACACCAGTCGAAATGACCAACAGATGTGAGCGTATCCCGCATGATCGGGTCAGTTAAACCTTCCATTGGAGCGAGTATGAGTTTCACAGTCTGAGTCACCTGATTAAAACAAAAACAGCGTTATACGGGATATGTATAACGCTGTCTAGTAGTGCTGAAATTTTAATTGTTTTATCGGCCTAATATCATTTCGAGTACAAATTTACTGCCAATAAAACCAATCGCTAAAAGGGCAAAACCAATGAGGGTAAAACGAATCGCTTTTTGACCGCGCCATCCGAGTTTGTAATGGCCAATAAGTAATGAGCCATAAATAATCCATGAAATAATACTAAATACGGTTTTATGAGCGAGATGCTGAGCAAAGAAGCTATCAACTGTTAAGAAGCCAAATGCAAGAGCAATGGTTAATAAAATAAAACCAGTAATGATTAAGTCAAATAACAATGATTCCATGGCCTGAATAGGTGGGAGTAAATTGACCCAAAAACGTTTTTTTTGTTTCTTTTTGAGTTCACGATTTTGGAACCATATCAAGATCGCATGTATGGTTGCCATGAGTAGAACTGCATAGGCAGAAAGTGAAAGAATAATATGAGTATCTAAACCTAACGAATGCTGCTCAATAAACTGATTTGGTTTACTAAATGCAAAACCTAAAATAAGACCAATAGCCGCTACAGGAATACCGAGTAAGTTTAAAGGTACAATTGGACGGAAAGTACTAAAAATTAAACTTAACAACAACATAAGCCATGATGTAAAAGAGACTAAATTAAAAACATCATAGTTAATTCCTAAAGGCGTCAGCATGGCATGACATAAAACTGTGCCGTGCAGTAGCAGTGCCAAGGTCGTAACAAGAGCAAATAACCATGGGTTTGGTTCACGTTTTGACATTAAACGTATGAACAGATACCAGAAAGAAGTGGTATATGCGATGAGTGCCAAAATTGTGTAAACCAAGGGGAGGCTAATCATGTCAAACCTTTTTCAGGATTAATTCATCTAGATAAGATATAAATTCGCTGCGAACTAAAGTATCCTATAGCATTCTATGCATAAATTTTCTATTTCGAGAAAGATTTTTTTTGCAACTAGCCATTTTAAGCGGATTTTGCAATGTTTGATACCTTAACAGAACGACTCACGCAGAGTTTAAGAAATGTTACTGGCTCAGGGCAGCTGACCGAAGACAATATTAAAGATACCTTACGTGAAGTACGTATGGCTCTTCTTGAAGCCGATGTCGCGTTACCTGTAACTCGTGAATTTATCGCGAAAGTTAAGGAAGAGGCATTGGGCCAAGAAGTGATGACCCAGTTATCTCCAGGCCAGGCATTTGTAAAAATTGTCTATGACGAACTCACCAAGATGATGGGTGAGGCAAATGAAACACTGGATTTAAGTGCTAAGCCTCCAGTTGTTGTATTGCTTGCTGGTTTACAAGGTGCAGGTAAAACTACAACTGCTGCCAAGCTGGCACGTTTCTTAAAAGAACGTCAAAAGAAAAAAGTAATGACCGTTTCTGCCGACGTTTACCGTCCAGCAGCGATCAAACAGTTAGAAACTGTGTCAGCAGAAGTTGGCGCAGGCTTTATTCCATCAGATCCTTCTGAAAAGCCAATTGATATTGTTAATCGTGCAATTGAGCAGGCAAAAATCCAGTTTGCTGATGTGTTGATTGTCGATACAGCGGGTCGTTTACATGTCGATGAAGACATGATGGACGAAATTAAAGAATTGCATGCAGCAGTTAAGCCAACTGAAACTCTGTTCGTGGTTGATGCCATGACAGGTCAGGATGCTGCAAATACTGCTAAAGCATTTAACGATGCTTTGGCACTGACAGGTGTGATTCTTACTAAAACTGATGGTGATGCGCGTGGTGGTGCGGCACTTTCTGTACGTGCTATTACCGGTAAGCCAATCAAGTTCTTGGGTATGGGCGAAAAGCTTGATGCCTTAGAGCCATTCCATCCGGACCGTGTTGCTCAACGTATTTTAGGTATGGGTGACGTACTTTCTTTAGTCGAAGAAGTTGAACGTAAAATCGACAAAGAAAAAGCCGAAAAAATGGCGAAAAAATTGCAAAAAGGCGGTAGCTTCAACTTTGAAGATATGCTGATGCAATTTGAACAAATGAAAAAAATGGGCGGCATGATGGGCTTCTTAGACAAGTTGCCTGGCATGAGCGGCGCGGGAATTCAGCAAGCGATTGAGCAAGCGAACCCTGAAAAACAAGTCAAAAAGATGGAAGCTATTATCCAGTCAATGACTGTTAAAGAACGCCGTAACCCAGACCTGATGAACCCAAGTCGTAAAAAACGTATTGCGGCAGGTTGTGGTATGGATGTTGCTGAAGTAAATAAACTCATTAAGCAACAAGCGCAAATGGCTAAAATGATGAAGAAGTTTGCGAATCCATCTGGTATGAGCAAAATGATGCGTTCATTAGGCAATATGCAAAAACAATTTGGCGGTGGCGGCGGTATGGGACCACTATTTGGTAACAACGACCAAAAGAAATAAAACTATAAAATAAAAGGCGTCTAGAGCGCCTTTTATTTTGTTCTGTATTTTAGTCTTTAGGGTAATGGGCAATATATTGTTGTAGCCCTTTAAGCAAAAGATCTTTTTCAACAGTTGGCTGGTACTTCTGTAGAAATTTAGCAAAAAGAGGAGCATCTCCACCTGTGAGGAGCAGCTTTTTAGGGGATTGCTGCATGATGCTTTCAATTGTACTAATCAGGCCTAACAAAATACCGTGGTGTACAGCATCTACTGTGTTATTTCCCGGGTTTAGATTATCAAAAGCTGAGTCTGGAATTTTAATGCCCTTAGTATTTTGAATCAGCGCATCACGCTGTAAATAAAGGTTTGGCAGAATATAACCGCCTAAATGCTGTTTGCTTTTGGTTAAATCAATCGTAAGCGCTGTTCCACATCCAATAATGCAATAATTTTCTTGCTCCTCTGCCACAGCCAATACTTGTAACCAGCGGTCAATCCCGAGCTGACTCGGTACTTCATAACCACATTGTAGACCTGCATATTCCGAATGGACTTTGGCAAAAACAACAGGAATTTCAAGCCATTTTAAAATCTGCTGGATACGTTGGTTGTTTTCAGTATCGAGTACTGAAGAAATGCCAATGCGATGTAGACCTTGATGTTTAAAGTGTTGGATTAATCCAAGTAATAAATCGGCAGGAGACTGCAAATGTAGCTCAGCTGCATGTTCAATAATTTGCTGATTTTCAGTAATCCAGTATTTTAAACGGGTGTTTCCGATATCAAGCCATAAACTTTTCATGGGGAAAATACCTGATTACTGAGTTGATTGTGGTCTTAAACGACCTTGATAAAACTGCTGTGGTTCTGGAGTTTCAAGAATTACTGCACCTTCATTAGAAATTCCAACAAAACGGCCATGTACCAATCCTTGACTATGTTCGAATTGAACTAACTGATTCAACCAAGCTGCATGATGGTTAAAACGACCTGCTAAGTTATAACAACCATGATCAAACCAGCGAGCTGCATTTTGAATTGCAATATAGAGTTCTGAAATGAGTTCAAGCCGACTCATTTGCTCTAAACCTAAATCTTCTAAAGAGGTGATTGGCTGATCACTATCAGTCACTGGTGGTGTTTTTAAATTAATCCCTACGCCTACAATAGCCTGATGCTGAGAAAGTGGTTCGACCAAAATTCCACCCCATTTCCCATGCGCACTATACAAATCATTTGGCCATTTCACTTGTAAGCTCAAAGCTTGCAACTGCGGGATTTGCAAAATATTTAGAGCAACTTCAAGTGCTAAGCGACCATCTAAGGGTGTTCGAGTTTGCACCAATGTGCTTAAATAAATGTTTCCTTCAGGTGAAATCCACTGCCGTTGATGTTGACCTCGCCCTTGAGTTTGTTGAGCACTGCAAACCAAGCCTGTTGTAATGCCTTTTTGGGCAATTTCACGAATATCATCATTGGTCGAAGTTGTGGTTGCTTTTAATAAAACCACTTCTGGAAGCTGGTTTTTTGCGCTTAAAAGTTGTTGTAGTTGGCGAGTCTCTAAATCCATGTTGAATATGAGCAGAGTGGTAAAACATTTATGGAGTTAATCATATATTTACTCATTGGCGCAATTGCTGGTTTTACTGCCGGATTGTTTGGGGTTGGTGGTGGACTAATTATTGTACCAATCCTCTATGTCGTTTTTACCCAGTTGCACTATGACCCTGCGGTAATCATGCATATTGCAGTCGGAACATCGCTTGCAACCATTATCGTGACATCATTTAGTTCAGTTTCTGCCCATCATAAAAAAGGTGCAGTACTTTGGCCTGTTTTTCGTAATTTAGCACCTGGGCTGGTGATTGGTTCATTCTTAGGGGCGGGTATTGCTGATTTGATGTCTGGTCAGCATTTACAGCTTCTTATTGGTATCTTTGCCGTTGTGATGGCCTATCGCATGTTTAAAGGCGCAAATGTGGTTGTTGACCCAACACGTCAGCTTCCTTCAACGCCTATGCAATTTATGGCAGGTGGTGGTATTGGTATTGCCTCTGCAATTTTTGGTATTGGAGGCGGCAGCTTAACTGTTCCATATTTAAACCGTCATGGTGTGGTCATGCAAAAAGCAGTCGCGACTTCTGCCGCTTGTGGTTTACCTATTGCTGTAGCGGGTGCAATTGGCTTTATGTGGTTTGGTGCTAAAGAGCACATCTCTGTACCTAACACGATTGGTTATGTGCATATCTATGCGTTTATTGGTATTAGTGTCATGAGTTTTGTGACGGCTAAACTTGGGGCTAAGGTTGCACATGCTTTATCACCACAAATGTTGAAAAAATGCTTTGCTTGTTTATTAGTGGTGGTAGGCAGTTATTTTATTTATAAAGGTTTTATGAATTAAAAAGCGCATTTGGTTAGAAAAATATAGAAAAAGAAGCTTAGACTCACATGGTTTAAGCTTTTTTTATTTGAAGATTTAAACAGACTAAAGATAAGTTTTTTCATCCGATTTCTGTATGGATTTTGGGCGGGTTGGCTTAAAATGCAATAAAATTGTCAGACAATGACATAGTTTTTAATGGATGGGATCAGTTAAAAACAAGGATGCGAAAGAAAAGCATGGATTAATGCATATAAAAAGTAGCGGGTGATTTATGAATCTCGAAGAGACAGAAAGTCTTTCTGAGCAAATTGTAAAATATATTAGCGAACAGATTATTAGCGGCGAATTGGTCGAAGGCGAACGCATACAAGAGCTTCGTATTGCGAAAGAGCTTGATGTAAGCAGGGGGTCGGTTCGTGAAGCATTATTATTACTTGAACGTACGCATTTAATTGAAATTTTTCCGCGTCGGGGCGCAATTGTCTCAGAAATGTCTGCACAACAAGTGAAAGCACTGTTTGATACAAACGTGATGCTATTAGGACATATTGTACAACGCATCAGTGAAACATGGCGTGCGCACGAAGCTGATCAATTACAGCTCTTATTAGAACAACTTCTTGAGCATGTAAAAGCAGGCGATATCGAAAAATTCTACGATGCCATTTTCCAATATCTGGCTGAACAGCAAGATATGGTCGGTAATCCTTATTTAATGAAGTTTTATAAAGAATTATTACCTTCACTACGTCGCAGTTATTTTTTGACCCTAAATACCTCTAAAAGGGAACTGCAAGAAGCGTTTGCATTATTTAAACTCGTGACTGATGCAATTTTAATCCGAAAATCACAACAAGCCGCTTTATTTATGGAAGATTTTTGTCGACACTTACGTAACCTTGTGTTGGAATCGCTGACACGAATGAAACAGATTGAATTGGCTTGGGCGAGACGCTCACGCCGTTAGTTAGGGCATTATGCGTTTAAGCAGTTTAAAACTTTCCGGCTTTAAATCTTTTGCAGATAGTACAACTTTAAATTTCAAGGCTAACCGCACAGCAGTGGTTGGTCCAAATGGTTGTGGCAAATCCAATGTTATTGATGCGATCCGCTGGGTGATGGGTGAGTCAAACGCTCGTCAGCTTCGTGGTGGTAGTATGCAAGATGTTATTTTTACCGGAACATCCAAGCGTAAACCAGTGGGTGTTGCCAGTGTGGAACTGCGTTTTGACAATACCTATGGCAAATTGGGGGGAGCTTATAACGCTTATAACGAGCTCGCTGTTCGTCGTCAGGTGACCCGTGAAGGTAAATCTGAATATTTCTTAAATGGTACACGTTGCCGCCGCCGTGATATTACCGACATTTTCTTGGGAACGGGTTTAGGGCCACGCTCTTATGCTGTGATTGAACAGGGCATGATTAACCGCTTGGTTGATGCTAAACCTGAAGAAATGCGTATTTTCATTGAAGAAGCAGCGGGTGTCTCTCGTTATCAGGCGCGTCGCCGCGAAACCTTGCAGCACCTTGAACATACTGAGCAAAACCTTTCACGTTTAGAAGATATTGCGCTTGAGTTAAAATCACAGCTTAAAACGCTAAAACGCCAGTCAGAAGCTGCGGTTCAATATAAAACCTTAGAAAGTCAGATTCGTACCCTAAAAATTGAAATTTTGTCTTTTCAGGCAGATAAAAGTGTACGCCTACAAGAAGAATATACAGTTCAAATGAATGAACTGGGCGAAACTTTTAAGTTAGTTCGCTCTGAGTTAAGTACAATTGAACATGATTTAGAATCGACCAGTGCTTTATTTCAGCGACTTATTCAGCAATCTTCACCATTACAACAAGAGTGGCAGCAAGCTGAAAAGAAACTGTCTGAACTAAAAATGACTCTAGAACAAAAACAGAGTTTATTTCAGCAAAATAGTACGACACTGGTTCAATTAGAACAGCAAAAAGCTCAGACGAAAGAGCGTTTACAACTTTCCGAGCTACAGCTTGAAACACTGAATAATCAGTTAGAAGAACAAACTGAAGCTTTAACGACGGTTGAACATACCGCAGCTGAAGCAGAGCAAAACTTTGCTGCTTTACAAGCACAGCAGCGTCAAGCACAGCAACAGTTTGAACAAGTAAAAGCTCAAGTTGAAAAACAACAGCAGCAAAAAATGCAAATGTCTGCGCAAATTGAGCAGCTAGGCAAAAATGTTCAGCGCATTGAGCAGCAAAAAGAAACGCTGCAACATCAGGCAAGTCAGATTCAATCGCAAGTACACGAAGATGAACAAGGTGAGCTTGAGCAACTACAACAGCAGCTTTGTCGTGAAATCTCAACGTTAGAGGCTGATATTGAGCAGTATGTGCAACAGATTGAACAGTCTCAACAAGCGCATCAGGCAACTAAAAATCAGCAGCAAACACTGAAAACAGAAATACAGGTTTTATTATCTGAGCAGAAAAACTTAAGCCAGCTTGTTGCTAAACAAAGTCCAAAGCAAAACCAAGATACGCTACGTTTAATGCAGGCTCTAGAATTAACGGAGCAGGGTAAGCCACACGCGCAGATTGTTGAAAAGTTTTTAGCAAAATGGTTGCAGGCGCATATTGTTGAAACCGAACAAGTCTTTCAGGAAGGAATTGCTCGCCAGTTAAAACCGTCAGAACAAACAAGCAAATTTAAAGGAAATTTGGCCTGTTTAAATGACTGGATTGCATCACCACAGCTTTCAATATTTTCAAATGTAGCGATTGCGCAAAATTTATCTGATGCTTTAAATGAGCAAAAGCAACTACAACATGGCCAGTCTATTTTGACTTTAGATGGTTATCATGTCGGGCAAGATTGGGTCATTGCTCTTATGTATGATGACGAAAGTCAAAGTGCGCAAGGTATGCTCAGTCATCGTATTCGTCTAGATGAAATTGTACAAGTTCTTCAAAAGCAGCAACCTGAACTACAAGCATTAGATCAAATTACTGTTCAGCAAAAAGAAAAACTCGCACACCTACAAGCTGACTTACAGCACAAACAACAAGTTATTAAGCAAAAACAAAAAGACTTGCAGCAGCTAGACGTGCAAATTGCTAAACAGCAAACTGCGGCACAAGCATTTTTACTGCAAAAACAGCAATTGAAAGATCAGTTAGCTCAGTTAGACATGCAACTTGAAGAAGATGCAATGCAAAAAGACGATCTTGAAATTGATTTGCATGCGCTTGCGATGAAGCTAGAAACTATTTTACCTGACTATAAAACTTTGCAATTTCGGGTAGAAGAATTAACAGAGCAGCTTGAAGAACAGCAACAGGTCTTGCAACAGCAGCTGCAAGAACGCGAGATTTTACGTCGTAACAGCACGCAGACGACTCAACAAATCGAGCTGCTTGAAAAAGATATTTCGTTCTTGCAGAGTCAATATCAACAAATTGCAGCCCAAATGGAACAGGCGAAAAAGTTTGTTGACCCTATTCAGTTAGAGCTACCAAACCTTGAGTCGGAATTTCAACAACAATTTGCTCAGACTGAAAAGTTGCAAAAGACGTGGAATGAATGGCAGCTTGAGCTTAATAGTGTACAAGAGAAGCAACAAACACTCACAGACCAACGCCATCAATACCAACAGCAAGATGAAAAACTCAGAGAGCAGCTTGAAGCCAAACGTTTAGCATGGCAAGCAGCTAAATCAGACCGCGAGCACTATCAAGAGCAGCTAAAAGAGCTAAATGCTGAGCTTCAAACGGGCTTGAAAATAGATTTAACTGAGCACCAGCAAAAACTGGAAAAGGTACAAAAGCAGTTTGAAAAAATCGGTGCGGTTAACTTGGCAGCCTCACAAGAGTTTGAAGAAGTTTCTCAGCGTTTTGATGAGT
Source organism: Acinetobacter sp. ABJ_C1_1 (assembly GCF_044684115.1). Classification (NCBI taxonomy): domain Bacteria; kingdom Pseudomonadati; phylum Pseudomonadota; class Gammaproteobacteria; order Moraxellales; family Moraxellaceae; genus Acinetobacter; species Acinetobacter sp. ABJ_C1_1. The sequence goes on from NZ_JBITPU010000005.1 coordinate 71,581, forward strand.
TGAGCCACCAAATTCAAGACTTGGAAAATACGGTAACTCAGTTGAAAGATGCGATGAAAAGCATTGACCAAGAAACCCGTAAACTCTTTATGACGACTTTTGACCAGATCAATCAAGAGTTGCAAAATCTATTTCCAAAGGTTTTTAATGGTGGTGAGGCAAGTTTAAGTCTGGAAGATGACTGGCAATCTGGGGTTAAGCTCATGGCGAGACCACCTGGAAAGAAAAATAGTTCTCTAGCATTACTTTCTGGTGGTGAAAAAGCGTTAACGGCGTTAGCATTAGTATTTGCCATTTTCAGGTTAAACCCGGCACCGTTTTGTGTACTCGATGAAGTGGACGCACCACTCGATGATGCGAATGTACAGAGATATTGTAATTTGGTAAAAGAGCTTTCTGAACATGTACAATTCATTTACATTACACATAATAAGCTGGCGATGACCATGGCAACTGACTTGTTGGGTGTAACCATGCCTGAACCGGGCACATCAAAATTAGTCACTGTCAATTTAGAACAGGCAAAAGAATACGGGTTAGTTTCGGAGTCATAGAATGGAAATCAATACGATTATTGGCATCGTTGTTGCCATTATTATCATGCTAGTTGGCTTAAGAATGATTTTAAAAAAGCCGAACCATGCTGAACCCTCGCTAGACAGTGATTTACATATTAATCCTGAAAGTAATCAACCAGTTATTCCTCGTCATGTACGAGATCAACTTGAACAGGCGGAAGCAGCTGTAGCATCATCAGCTGTTGCTGAACGTGTAGAACCGACTTTAAGCGAGCAGGCGCAGCCAAAAGAACAGGAAACAAAAGAAGTAGAACAAGCTTCACAAACTCAAACAGACCAGACACAAGCACCCGTTGAAAATACTCCAGTAGAAGAAGTTAACGCTGAAGAAAATACTGTTAGTCCAACTGTAAGTGGAAATAGTTCAGTTGAGTTAACTGATACCGTTTCTGCTGAACCAGAAGCTACAAGCTCATCAGAAGAAAAAGTGGCAGAAGAGCATTCTAAAGCAGAACCTGAATTAAGCTTAAATCCGAATATTGAAACGGCTGAAATTGCCGAGTTTGAAGGTGAAAGTAATATTCTGGATGTACATTTGCATGAGCAACAGCGTTTTGACGACGAAAGTGCGTTAGCAATGGCTGAGCAGATTATTGCACTAAATGTTTATCCAAATCCGCGCCGTGCGTTATCGGGCGATAAAGCACTGAAAGTACTTTTAAAATACGGTCTACGTTATGGTGAAATGTCTTGTTTCCATCGTTATGAAAATACCGATGAACCAAGTGCACTCATGTTCTCTGTACTTCGTATGACAGATAACGGTCCAGCTGGTTTTGATTTGGAAACTTTATCTGCGGAACAAGTTCAAGGCTTGGCATTTTTCCTTGCACTTCCAAACAGTAAAGCAGTTACTGGTTTTGACATGATGACCAGTATTGCAGGTCTTATTGCTCGTGAAATTGATGGTAAGGTTTATGATGAAAATAACCTTGAGTTTACGCCACAGTTAAAAGAACATTGGCGTCATCATGTGATTGATTATCGTCCTGCACAGGCAACAGCCTAGTTTAAATTTTTTGTATAGGTTGCGATAATTGCAACATATCTAGTCGCAGCTCAGGGTGGAGAAATTTCCACCCTTTTTTATGGTGAATAACATAATGGCAATAACTTCCGTGATCGAACAGATGCGTCAGCTTATTCAACTGATTGCAAAGCATAACCATGCCTACTATGTCATGGATCAGCCGACAATCTCGGACAGTGAATACGATCATTTATTTCATCAGCTAAAAGCTTTAGAAGAGCAATATCCTGAACTTGTACAAGCTGATTCACCAACAACGAAAGTAGGTGGACAAGCGCTTTCAAAGTTTGAAAGTGTGACCCATGTGGTGCCAATGCTTTCACTTGGTAACGTATTTAACCAAGAAGATTTATTTGCATTTGCACGCCGTGTAGAAGAGCGACTACCAAACCAAAAAGTACAATATGAAGTTGAGTTAAAACTCGATGGTCTTGCAATTTCACTATGGTATGAAAATGGGGTATTGGTTCGTGGTGTAACTCGTGGGGATGGTGAAACCGGCGAAGACATTACGCAAAATGTAAAAACCATCCGTAACTTGCCTAAAGTTTTACATTCAGAAAAGTACGACATTCCGCGCTTGCTCGAAGTTCGTGGTGAAGTACTCATGCCAAAGTCTGGTTTTGAAAAACTCAATGCGGATCAAGAGGCAAAAGGCGAGAAAACTTTTGCTAACCCTCGAAACGCAGCAGCAGGAAGTTTAAGACAACTTGACCCAAATATTGCTGCTAGCCGACCTTTAGCATTTTATGCATATGGTATTGCGCAGTGTGAGCCAAATCATAACTTAACGACCATGCATGATAGTTTGCAGTGGTTAAAGGAACTTGGTTTTCAAATTGCGGAACGTCAGTACTTGTGTAACTCAATTCAAGAAGTACAACAGCGCTACGAACAAATTCAGCAAGAGCGTCCAAACCTACAAGTTGAAATTGATGGCATGGTCGTAAAGGTCGATGACCTAAAACAACAACAGCAGCTTGGTTTCTTAAGCCGTGAACCACGTTGGGCAACCGCGTATAAATTCCCAGCACAAGCGGCACTGACCACTGTTGAACAGATTGATTGGCAAGTAGGGCGTACTGGGACTTTAACACCTGTAGCACGCTTAAACCCTGTTTTTGTGGGTGGTGTGACGGTTTCTAACGTGACTTTGCATAATATTGGTGAAATTCATCGTCTAGATGTACGCGTTGGAGATACGGTAAGTGTTTATCGTACTGGTGACGTTATTCCCAAAGTAGAAAAAGTTTGGCCAGAGTTCCGTCCTGCCGAAGCAGAAGTTGTTCATTTACCTAAAAACTGTCCAGTATGTGCTTCTCCTGTAGTTATGCCTGAAGGTGAGGCTCTCGCACGTTGTTCTGGTGGTTTATATTGTGCTGCACAGCGTATTGAAGCCATTCGCCACTTCGTATCGCGTAAAGCTCTAGATATTGAAGGTTTGGGAGATCGTTGGGTTGAGTCTTTATTACACCTCGATTTACTCAAAGATGTTGCTGATATTTACCATTTGCATGAACACAGAGAAACGCTGTTGGGCATCGAAAAAATGGGTGAAAAGTCAGTACAGAACCTCATTGATGCCATTGAAGCTAGTAAGAAAACAACTCTTGCGCGTTTTATTTATGCCTTAGGTATTCGTGGGGTAGGTGAAACAACAGCTAGAATGTTAGCCAATACATTCCAGACATTAGAGGCTCTTAAAGCTGCTGATATTGAAGCTTTGAAGAAAACTCCTGATGTAGGCGATATTACTGCTGAATGGATTGCTGATTTCTTCTTGGCACCGCATAACATTGAAGTACTTGATCGTTTAATTGCTGCGGGTATTCATTGGGATGCGCCAACAGCACCAACACGTCAACCATTAAATGGTGAAAGCTGGGTGCTTACAGGTACATTAGAGCAAATGACACGTGATCAGGCGACTCAAATGCTACAAGCATTAGGTGCGCGTGTAAGTGGCAGTGTATCGAGTAAAACTAAATGTGTGGTTGCGGGTGAAAAGGCTGGTTCAAAACTAGAAAAAGCAGCGAAATTAGGTATTCCTGTCATGAATGAAACAGATTTCTTATCACTCATGGCGGGTTATGGGCAGACTTTGAGCTAAAAGACTTAGCGAAATAAGAACCATTGATTTTAGTTACAAATTTATAAATTGATGGTTTATGTCATATTTGAACGCTTGTTTGAGCTTATAATTCGGACAAGCGTTTCTTTTTGCAGAGGAAATTTAAATAACTTAAACTGCAAATGCGTATGTTTCTCATTTTAATTTGATAAAAATCATAAACTTAACTATTTTTTATTTTGCAATCATTTTTAAGATTGCCCATAATAGACTCATACGATAGGAGATTTATTATGCGTGGCAATCCAGAAGTCATAGACTATTTAAATATGCTCATTGGCGGAGAGTTGGCTGCCCGTGATCAGTATTTAATCCATTCTCGTATGTATGAAGATTGGGGTCTAAACAAGATTTATGAGCGTATTGACCATGAGATGCAAGAAGAAGCTTCTCATGCCGATGCAATTATTCGTCGTGTATTATTTTTAGGTGCCAAACCAAACATGCATCGTGAAGATATCAATGTGGGTACAGACGTTGTATCTTGCTTAAAAGCTGATTTAGCACTTGAATATCACGTGCGTGAAAAATTAGCGACAGGTATTAAACTTTGTGAAGAAAAAGGCGATTACATTAGTCGTGACATGTTACGTCAACAATTATCAGATACTGAAGAAGACCATACTTATTGGCTTGAAAAACAGTTGCGTTTAATTGAACTGATTGGCCTACAAAATTATATTCAGTCTCAAATTTAATAATTTGAAAAACCCAGCTTAAGCTGGGTTTTTTATTCGCTCATTTTAATAAAATGAAGTCATTCCTTAGATGTTAATATTGTCAAATTGAATATATTCAAAGCCTTACTGTATAAGGCTTTGGCGGTTACAAAAAAGTCAGAAAAATTGTATCAGACCCCATGTTTTTTTTGTGGAATTGGATATAATTTCGCCAACAAAAACCCTTGCCTGGAACTTAATAAGGCAGGGGTTTTTCTATGGGGAATCGGTTGGTATGGATCGCCAATGGTTTTATGGTGAGCTTCGCGTATATGTTATTTTCCAAACCTGCTGTTTTAGATACAGCTACTCTCTTAAGCACACAACGATTAGCAACTCGTCTTAGCTTTTTTAGCTTGGGCTTTGCGATATCTGCTTGGGCGCCACTTATTCCTTATGCACAGCAACGTTTAAATCTGAATCATGCAAATTTTGGTTTATTGCTGCTTTGTATGGGAATCGGCTCAATGATTGCTATGCCTGCGACAGGGGCTTTAGTTAAGCGTTGGGGATGTCGTCCTTTAATTGCTGTGGCGACTATACTCTTAACAGTATTACTACCAAGTTTGACGATTTGGCATAGTCTTGTATCGATGGCGGTGGCGTTATTTATTTTTGGTACGGCAGCAGGTAGTCTTGGCGTTGCTATCAATTTACAAGCAGTTGTGGTGGAAAAGAACAGCTTACGTGCACTCATGTCCAGTTTCCATGGTATGTGTAGCCTGGGTGGTTTAATAGGTGCCATGCTTGTGACTGCACTACTGGCAATTGGTCTTTCACCACTCATGAGTACGCTGTCTGTGGTCATGATTTTATTGGCAGTTAGCTTTGTTGCTATTCCATCTGCTTTAACAACCTTTGAGCAAGATGAACAAGGTGCAGCAGAAATAACTGACGCACCGAAAAAATCTTCGCGTCCAAATGGTACTATTCTCTTAATTGGGATGATGTGTTTTATTGCCTTCTTGTCAGAAGGTGCAGCAATGGACTGGGGTGGTATTTATTTAACGAGTAAATATCAGCTGAATCCTGCTTTTGCGGGGCTGGCTTATACATTCTTTGCACTTAGTATGACAAGTGGTCGTTTTGCAGGACATCTCTTGTTAAAACAATGGGGCGAGAAAACCATTGTGACTTATAGTGCAATTGTTGCAGCTCTTGCTATGGTCACTATTGTGATGGCACCTATTTGGCAGGTCGTGGTATTAGGTTACGCACTTTTAGGTTTAGGCTGCTCTAACATTGTGCCTGTTATGTTTTCGCGTGTTGGCCGTCAAAATGATATGCCTAAAGCAGCAGCGCTTTCTTTGGTTTCAACCATTGCTTACACTGGCTCATTAAGTGGTCCAGCTTTAATCGGTTTAATTGGTCAGTGGACCAGCTTAACCACAGTGCTATCAGGTGTAGCGGTTTTATTAACTATGATTGCTGTACTCAATCGCTTTACCCTTGTGAAGGCAAAGTAACTTAAGCCGATTTACCCGCCGAAAGAACATCGAGAAAACTTCTCGATGTTCTATAAGCTTAAATCATTATAAGACATGGTAAGTAGGTTGATACTTGTCTTGTAATGACAGCTTAGACTTATTGAAAGTCGGAGCATTTTCTAAATCCTTCAAGAAAGTATTTCGCCAATCACTCAAGTCGGTGGCTGCTAAACCTTCGATTAATTGTTCATAACGATTAATACGTTCTGCTTTAGACATCTCTAGAGCGGTTTTTAGAGTATCCATCATGGCTGCTCTATCTAATGGGTCAACAATCAAGGCCTGAGTCATTTGTTCAGCAGCACCAGCATATTTAGATAAAATCAGCACACCGGGGTTCTCTGGATCTTGAGCCGCAATATATTCTTTTGCGACCAAGTTCATGCCATCACGTAATGAGCTAATCCAGCAAATATCAGAACGACGATAAATATGCATTAGACTGTCATGTTGAACAGTATCGTAGCAGCAATCAATTGGACGCCAGTCTTCGTGTGCAAACTCTTCATTAATCAGCTCTAGTTTGGTTTTAAAACGTTGGTATAAACGTTGATAAGCTGGAATATCAGTACGTGAAGGCGTTGCAACTTGAAGGTGGCGTACCAGTCCATGATATTCAGGATTAGTTTCCAAGAAGGTCGCAAATGCATTGAAACGCTCAAGTAAACCTTTTGAATAATCAATCCGATCAACCCCAATAATAGTTTTTTGACGTGGAATATCTTCAAAGTTAAATACATATGGGGTATGAAATGCCTGTTGTGCTTGGCGCTGAATAAGTTCAGGTTGCACACCAATAGGGTAGGACTTAATCAACACCTGACGTTTTTTATAACTGATTCGGTCGCTTAGTATTTTTTGAGCTTCAAGTAAGCCCATGCAGGTTTGCATACAGGTGTTTTGGTCAGCTTGGGTCTGTAGACCAACCACATCATATTGGCAAAGGTCTTGTACTAACTGTAGTGCAACTGGAATTTTGCGCCAAATATTTAAGCTTGCAAAAGGAATATGCAAAAAGAAACCGATTTTATTTTGCATACCTAATTCGCGGCAATGACGGGCTACACTAAAAAAGTGATAGTCATGTACCCAAATAACATCATCCGGTTGAGCAATTTGCTTTAATTTTTCAGCAAATAAACGATTAACCCTTTGGTAAGTATTATATTCTTCAGCATCATATTCGATCAGATCATCTCGATCATGCATGGCAGGCCATAAAACTTTGTTAGCAAAACCACAGTAGTACTGCGCATATTGCTGATGTGTAAGAGGGCAGGTAATGTAGTCAATCCCATGAGAATATGCCTGATCGAACTCAGGCGCTTCAGTATCGGTAATTTGCTGACCATTCCAGCCTAACCAAATGCCGTTACTGTCATTTAATGCGTCTTGTACAGCTACTGCAAGGCCACCTGCTGAAGCCTTACCTGATGGCATACTTATTCGATTCGATAACACGATTAATTTAGACATATTTGTTCTCCATTCTGATCTTGACTATTTTTGACGTATAACTTTTTTATTTTTTCGAGAAAGAAAAAAAGAAAATTAGAAACGCTGTTAATATCTTTTAATCTATATTGAGCTTCTGTTTCACCAGAACCTACTTTAATTGAAGTGCCAAATTGTTGATTAATAAAAGTGAAACCCGATTCATCTGTTAAATCATCTCCTATAAATATCGGATGAATTAACGGTAAATTAAGATGATTTAATATAGTTTGAATTGCTTCACCTTTATCTGCCTGTTTAGGTACTAATTCAACTACAAATTTTCCTCTATTTAATTTTAGTTGAGGATAAAAATATTTAATCTGTTGCATAATATAAATTGCATTATTTTCTAATTTTGGATTTTTTCGATAATGCAAAGCAATAGAATATCCTTTATCCTCAATTAATAAATCGGGATATTTTTCACAAGATTTTATAATATCTTCTTTTAATTTATTAAAATTAATATCACTTAAGTCTGGGCGAATATAAGTGTTAGTGTCAAAATAAATATCTAAACCATGTAGCCCAGCTATAGGAACTTCAATAGACTGAAGCAGCTTACTAGCCGTTTCAACATCACGACCTGTTACAGCAATCACTGGTATATTTAATTCAATAATTTTTTTTATAACGTCTAATGTCGTATTCGGAATAAAACTATGTTCAGGATGAATTTGAAATGGAGCTAATGTTCCATCAATATCCAGAAATAAACAATAATTTTTATCTGAAGGTAAGGTATTTATAATACCGTTGGGTGTAACAAAATATGTATCTTTTTCTCTCCCATCAGATATTATACTTTGACTGTTCATATTAACCTGCCCAATATTTTTGATCATTAATTAATCTTCTAGCATTAAAATGAATTGATGAGTCATTTTTTTTAATAAAAAAACATAAGTATTAACATTAATTACATTGCACAATGGATTTATGGGTGAAGTGTGGATTATGTTGTTTTTTGATTTGCTTCAATGTTTACATAATTAAATTTTTGTATATTTCATATGAATAATTTAGGCCTTACTTATCAATATATTTCAGAATATTAAATGCTTATAAATGTCTGATTTTACTTTTCGAAATTTAATTTTTATGTTGATTTTAAAGGATATTTAAAATTGATATTAATATATAATCTTGCAAAAGTTGGCTGTGGACATGCATATGAAGTTACAAAATAAAATTTTATTGATTACAGGTTGGGGAGTAGGGGTAGAACCTTTGCAATCACTTAAATTGCATTTGGGAAAAGCTAGTTTTGAAACACAACTAATTGATATCTTTAATATTTTAGAGAGTAACTTTCAAGCACAGCTTGATTTAGTGGCTGAAATTGATGTGGTGATAGGTTGGTCTTTAGGTGGACAGTTAGCAACTCATCTCGTTGACTTTTTTTATAAACAAACTGGGCAAACTAAAACGTTAATTACGCTCGCGTCGAATCCATGTTTTGTTGCTAACGATAATTGGCAAACAGCAATGCCTACTGATGTATTTAGTCAATTTAAAGCGTCTTTTTTACAGAACCCGCAAGCCACTTTAAAGCGTTTTTATTATTTGATTACACTTGGCTCATCTCAAGCGAAACAAGATTGGATGAGTGTACAAAATATAGCAAATCCGCCGTCAAATGAACTTTTAATAGAAGGTTTGCAAATGCTTGAACAGTTAAATCTGGTAGATAACTTGAAAAACTATCCAGGTCTACAGCTTCATCTGTTTGCTGAGCAAGACAATGTCATTCCTTGCAAAATTATGGAGAATTTTAAGGATTTCGCTACAGAAAACATGACTTATAAGTTGCTAAAAGATGCTACACATGCTTTTCCCTACCTACAGTTCGAAAGAACAATTGAAGAAATCTGCCAATTTTTAACAATTCATCAGCAAAGTTAATAAGCTTTGATTGATATCGCAATTTTCTTTCATTCTTAACAGGTTTAACATGTATTCAATGAAAGATTTGATTGCTGTAAAAGGGTATAGAGGATGACCGATAATTTTGATTTGGAACATATTTGGCATCCATATACTTCAATGACCCAACCGTTACCCACATTTAAAGTTAAGCGTGCTTATGGTGCGACGATTGAACTCGATGATGGTAGAACTTTAATTGATGGTATGTCCTCTTGGTGGTGTGCAATTCATGGCTATAACCACCCTGAACTTAATCAGGCAGTGACCGATCAATTACAGAACATGTCACATATCATGTTTGGCGGGTTAACTCATGATCCTGCGATTGAGCTTGGAAAAATTCTTTTAAAAATTACACCGCCAAGTCTCGATAAAATTTTCTATGCAGACTCAGGATCAGTTGCTGTTGAAGTTGCTCTGAAAATGGCTGTGCAATTCTGGACAGCACAGGGCCAACCACAAAAAACAAATTTTATTACAACGCGTTCTGGTTACCACGGTGATACATGGAATGCGATGTCTGTCTGTGATCCGGTTACAGGTATGCATCAAATTTTTGGTACCAGCTTACCAAACCGTCTTTTTGTAGCGGCACCACAAACCAAATTCCACGAAGAATGGAATCCTCAAGATATTGCCGAGTTAGAACAAGCGATTCAGCAAAATCATGAAAAACTTGCCGCACTCATTATTGAACCAATTGTTCAAGGTGCAGGGGGCATGCGTTTTTATCATCCTGAATATTTACGTCAGGCTAAGGCGCTTTGTGAGAAATATCATCTGTTATTAATTTTTGATGAAATCGCGACTGGCTTTGGTCGTACGGGTAAGCTTTTTGCGTGGGAACATGCTCAAGTCGAACCGGATATTATGTGCCTAGGTAAAGGGTTAACAGGCGGCTATATGACGTTATCTGCGACCTTAACAACAAAGCATGTCGCAGAAACCATTAGTCGCGGTGAGGCTGGAGTATTTATGCACGGCCCAACCTTTATGGCCAATCCACTTGCTTGTGCCGTTGCCTTGAAAAGTACGCAATTATTAATTGAGCAAGATTGGCAAGCCAATATTAAGCGAATTGAGCAACAGCTTAGCCAACATTTAGTGCCTTTAAATCAGCTTGATTATGTTGCTGATGTACGAGTGCTGGGTGCAATTGGTGTAGTAGAACTCACCTTTAATGTTGATATGAAAACTTTACAGCAACAATTTGTAGACCGTGGAATCTGGATTCGCCCTTTTGGCAAACTGGTTTATGTGATGCCACCTTATGTCATTGCTCAACAAGAGCTAAGTGATTTGCTTGAACAATTGGTTGACGTTGTTAAAACATTGCAGGGAGCGCATTAAGATGTCATTGCTTGATCATTTTGCTACAGAGTTAGATGAGTTAAAACAACAGGGTAATTTCAGACAATTTACTCAAAATGTGCAGCATGGTCGTTTTATTACTATTCAAAATAAAACAATGCTCAACTTAGCTTCAAATGACTATCTTGGACTTGCGGCTGATCTTAATCTTCGCCAAGAGTTTTTAGATAGCTTACCTTTAGAGCGCAGCTATTTTAGTTCTTCATCGGCCCGTTTATTGACGGGTAACTTTGATGAATATGAACAGTTGGAAAATAGCCTAAGCAAAGCATTTGGTGGTCGGTCGGCGCTGTTATTTAATAGTGGCTATCACATGAATATTGGTATTTTGCCAGCTGTTTCTGATAACAAAACTTTAATTTTGGCAGATAAATTAGTCCATGCGAGCATGATTGATGGGATCCGTTTATCTGGTGCGCAGTATGTACGTTATCGTCATAACGATTTACAGCACTTAGAACAACTTCTGCAAAAGTATCATGATGATGACAAGATTGAACGAATCATTGTGGTCACAGAAAGTATTTTTAGTATGGATGGTGATGAAACGGACTTAGCTGCATTAGTCCAGCTTAAAAAACGTTTTGCTAAAACCATGCTTTATGTCGATGAGGCACACTCAATTGGTGTACGTGGTCAGCAAGGTTTGGGATGTGCTGAACAATATAATGTCATTCAGGAAATTGATTTTCTAGTTGGTACCTTCGGTAAAGCATTGGCAGCAGTCGGTGGTTACATTATTTGCGATCCAATTATTAAAGACTATCTTATTAATAAAATGCGTCCGCTTATTTTTACGACCTCTCAACCCCCTATTATTGTAGCTTGGGTAAACTTTATATTCCAAAAAGTATTAGTTGCTCAACCTCAGCGTGAACACTTAAAAAATATTAGCCAATATCTTCAACAAGCTGTTGTACAAAAGGGTTATGTAAGTCCGTCGACGAGTCATATTGTTCCAATTATTGTGGGAGAGAGTCAGGCTGCGATCGATAAGGCAAAACACGTTCAAGAAAGCGGCTTTTATGCCATGCCTGTACGCCCACCAACAGTACCTAAAAATAGTGCACGTTTGCGTATTTCTTTAACGTCAATGGTTGAACAACACGAGCTTGAAGCACTGGTGAGTTTTCTGTGAGTCTGAATAAAAACTTAGTTGCCGAGCGTTTTGCTAAAGCGGGGCAAAGCTATTCAGAGCATGCGGTTGTTCAAAAACAAATTTGCCAAAATTTAACGGGCTTACTAAAGCAGTTTTGCCCAAGTACGATGTCACGTGTCTTTGAAATTGGTTGTGGTTCTGGCAATTTAACTCGTCTGCTTGTTGAATCTTTTCAAATTGAAGAATTAATTTTGAATGATCTGTATGCAGAGGTGCAGCAGCATTTTAATCATCAAGAACATTTGAAATGGTTAGTTGGAGATGTTGAAACGTTAGAACTCCCTCAACAGCTCGATATGATTGTTTCAGGTTCTGCTTTGCAATGGATGCAAGATTTACCGCGTTTGCTTAAGCGTTGTAATGAAGCTTTAACTGACAGCGGTTGGTTATGCTTTTCAACATTTGGAGCTAAGAACTTAATTGAAATTAAAGAGCTAACTGGACAAGGCCTAAGTTACTGGTCGCTTGGAAATTGGACCAATGCCTTAACTCAGACTGGTTTTGAGATTTTGCATTTGGCAGAGTCAGAAACGCAGCTTTATTTCGATTCACCTAAAGCGGTATTACAACATTTGAAAGCAACAGGTGTAACTGCTACAGCTCAGCATCGTTGGACTAAGCAAAGTTTACAGCAGTTTTATCAAGATTATGAGCGGTTTAAGCATGCTGAGGGATATGCCTTAACATATCATCCGATTTATTGTATTGCCCGGAGAATGAAATAAATGAGTGGTCAGATCTATTTTGTGAGTGGGATTGATACCGAAATTGGTAAAACCTACGCGACAGGTTTTTTAGCAAAATTATGGACTGAGCAGGGTAAAAAAGTAATTACCCAAAAACTCATTCAAACAGGTAATGCTGATATCTCAGAGGATATCCAGAAGCATCGTGAAATTATGGGGCAAGGTTGGTTTCAGGAAGATCACGATAAGCTGACTATGCCTGAAATCTTTAGTTATCCTGCTTCACCTCATTTGGCAACACGCTTAGATAATAGGGAAATTGATTTTCAAAAAATTGAAAATGCGACTCAAACATTGGCTGAGCGTTTTGAAATTGTATTGTTAGAAGGTGCAGGGGGCTTAATGGTGCCCTTAACCAGCAGTCTACTCACCATTGACTATGTGGCTCAGCATCAGTTTCCCGTTATTTTAGTGACTTCTGGTCGTCTAGGAAGTATTAATCATACTTTGCTTAGTCTTGAAGCACTTAAGTCACGCGGTTTGAAATTAAAAGCTTTGGTTTATAACTTAAAAGATGAATCAAAAGATCCATTAATTTCGCAAGATACTTCAAATTATTTGAAGGACTATTTAGCCATTCATTTCCCTGAGGCTGAGTGGATTGAATTAGCAAAAATGAATTAAGTGCAAACCAGCAATAAAAAACCGCTCTAACATGAGCGGTTTTTTATTTAAAAGTTTTACTTAGAACTTTTTAAATCCACGGTTAAAACCCGTCGATTTGCGCTGATTGCCTGTGTTAGCTGGCGCTTCTTTTTCATCATCACGACGTTGTTGACGTAAATAACCACCACGACGTGCTGCCATTGGCTTTTCAGTCATACGGTCAGTACGACGTTTTGCCATACCAAATAAACCTGTACCTTGACGTGGCTTTAATTCAACAGATTTTGCCAAGTTGTCGATGTCAGTTTTGTCTAACTCCATCCAACGACCCGTACGTAACTCACGTGGTAAAATAACAGTACCGTAACGAGTACGTAATAAGCGGCTTACTTTAAGACCTTGTGATTCGAAAATACGGCGAACCTCACGGTTACGGCCTTCTTTCACTACAACTTGATACCAGCGGTTAATACCTTCACCACCAATTTCAGAGAAAGATTCGAACTTGGCTGGACCATCTTCAAGCTCTACACCATTGACCATGTTTTGACGTAATTGTGGGGTTACTTCACCCATTACACGTACAGCGTATTCACGTTCAATTTCATTAGATGGGTGCATTAAGCGGTTAGCAAGCTCACCATCATTTGTGAATAGTAATAAACCTGTACTGTTAATATCCAGACGACCTACCATTACCCAACGGTCATTTGCAATTTGTGGCAAATGATCAAATACGGTTGGGCGTTTTTCTGGGTCATTACGTGAACAGATCTCACCCTCAGGTTTATAATAAATCAGTACACGACGACGAATTTCGTCCTCGATTTGGAACTGAACTTTACGGCCATCAATGCGTAATTCATCGCCTGGTTCAATGCGCTCACCCACTTGGGCAACGCTGCCGTTTACACTCACGCGTCCTGCGGCAATAACCTCTTCCATATATCGACGGGAACCTAATCCGATTCGCGCTAATACTTTTTGCAATTTTTCACTCATGACAGCACAACCTTAGACATAATGATCAACAGTCCACCTCTTTATGATTTCGGTGCATTCGCATCGAGAGCCATAAATGCTTCCTTGGCGTTCTGTAGGGGAGGCAATTGGCCTAAAGAGGCTAGACCAAAAGCATTCAGAAATTGAGGCGTTGTAATTAGCAACGCAGGTCTTCCGGGTAAATCTCTAAAACCAGCTTCTTTAATCCAGTTCCAGTCAAATAGTGTTCTGAGAATCTGACTATTATTAGATACACCACGAATTTGTTCAATATCAGCACGCGTGACTGGTTGATGATACGCAATGACAGCCAACGTTTCTAGTAAAGATGGCGACAGTTTTGTTGGTCGCTCTGGCCAAATCTGCGCAATAATATTGCGATATTTGGATCTTACCTGAAAACGGAAGCCTTGCGCGGTTTCAATCAACTCAATAGAGCGGCCATGTTGTAAGAGGGCAAGCTGTTGTAAAAGCTGACGAAGCTGTTGTTTGTTATATTGATTATTAAAAGCTTCTTTTAAACGAGCAATTGAAACAGGTGCTTCACTGGCAAAAATAATCGCTTCAAGTTGTAATAAAACTTCGTGATGAATGTCAGCTAATGACAAATCAGTATTATTTTGTTCAAAACTCATGCCGCAGACCCTTGAATAGCCAATGGAGCTTCAACACCTGTCGCAATAATTTTAATCTTTTGTTGTCGGGTCAATTCTAAAACAGCCATAAAAGTTACAACCATTCCCATACGGCCTTGTTGGGGATTCAGTAATTCTTTAAAACTTAACACGTCGCCTGACTCTAATTTCTCTTCAATATAAGCAATACGTTCTTCTAGCAGTACAGGCTCTTGTGCAATTGTGTGCGTTACAGGTTCTGGACGGTTAAATACGCAAAACAAAGCATCGTGTAATGCAGAAACATCATAACCTTCATAGACAGGTGCAATATGGCCTAAGCTTACATTGGCACTAAATGTATCACGGTCAAGAACTGGCATTTGACCCAAACGCTCAGCAGCTTGCTTAATACGTAAATAAGTCTCAAGTCGATCAATAAGATCCTGCTTAGGATCTTTTTCAATACTAATAACAGTTGGCTTAGGTAAAAGTAAGCGAGATTTCAAATCAGCCAATAAAGCAGCCATCACCATATAGTCGGCAGTCAGCTCAATATTTAAGGATTTCATGCTATCCATATAAGCTAAATATTGAGTAGCAATAGGGGCGATATCGAGCTGAACTAAATCAAAACCGTTTTTCTGAATCAGATAAATTAAAAAGTCGAGTGGTCCTTCAAACTGTTCGAGTAAAATCTCAAAGGCAGCCGGAGGAATATAAAGATCTTCAGGAATCGTGTCGTGCCACTCATCTAAAACACGGATGTGTGGAACGTCTTCCATGGATTGATGAAGTGATTGGTTCATTACGATTATAAGCCACGCGAATTTTCAAAAGCATGAGACTTGTTTTCAAGTCAATAAGAGCTGTAGCAGAAGAACAGCAGATAGTGCAAAACATTCTAAAGGAATTGTGACTTTTAATAAATTGCTTAACGACTAAAGTGTAAAAAAAATCCAAACTAAATAAAGAGTATTTTTTTTCTTGATAATACTTTTTTTTTAACTGTTGGTAAAAAGGAGAATAAGTGCTTATTCGAAAGCACTTACATCTCCAGCGCCATGACGGATAATTTCTGGATGTTCACCCGATAAATCAACAATACTGGTGGTTGTTAAAGTACCGAACCCACCATCGATAAAGACATCAATACGTTTAGCCAACTGATTTTCAATATCATAAGGATCATCAAGTGGGTCTTCTTGCCCTGGTAAAATCAATGTACTTGTCAGTAAAGGTTCACCAAGTTCTTTTAATAAAGCCTGACAAATCGGATTACTCGGAATACGTAAACCAATCGTTTTCTTTTTAGGGTGCATTAACCTGCGTGGAACTTCGCTGGTTGCAGGTAAAATGAAAGTCGTAATGGCAGGTGTATTTGCCTTTAATAATCTATAAGTCGCATTATCAACTTTTGCATAAGTGGCAATATCTGATAAATCGCAACACATAATTGCATATTGATGTTTAGGACCTAAATCACGAATTTGGGCAATACGTTCCATCGCATTTTTATTACCAATCTGGCATCCGATTGCATAGGCAGCATCGGTAGGGTAGACCACAACATCTCCTGCACGAATACGCTCAACCGCTTGGTCAATGAGGCGTTGCTGTGGATTTTCAGGATGTACATGTAAATGCAGCATATTTTAGAGACTCCATCACGCCAGTATTAAAAATAGTATTAGACTTTTCAAACTTGGGAAGCAAGTCACTTACGTAGTTTTTTTGTCATTTAATCAAGGAGTTCACGTTTAAATTCATTTAATTGTAACGCTGCGCCTGCTCGCGTACATTGGCAAATACATTCAATGAATCTTGCTGCATCAACAGGTAGTTTAGCTTCACCAGAAAAGTAACGTTGGACTTGGGCATAAACATTATCTTTAAACTTTTTGCCATCTCCGCCATCACCTGTCAGGTTATCTAGAGATACTCTAAATTTTCGGCCAAAAGACTGGGCAAATAGCCATTCTATGGCTTGAGGTTTGACTTCTACTTGTTCAAATAAATCCTGCTGTTCTTTAGTTCGGCCATCTGGCGCATACCAATAACCTAAATCGGGTAGTAGGCGTCTTTTTGCACCTGCAATTGTCCAATGGCTAATTTCATGCAAAGCACTATTAAAAAAACCATGGGCAAATTGAATTTTAGCTGGCTCATGTTCATTTGCTGGGAAATATTCTGGTTCAAATTCTCCACGAACTAATGTCACATTATGGTGGGAAAACCAGTGATTAAAGTGTAAAATAAGCCAATCAACTTGCTCAGACTCTAATTTTGAGCTTGGCCATGGTGAGAGTTGCACCATGTCAGGTAAAAGAGTGTTTTGGTGAGTTGAATGGGTGCAAACGAGTAATGAAGTGTTAACTTCAGGTTGCGGCTGCAACAGGTGCATTGCTTAATTTACCCCGAGTTCTGTCTAAAGAAGTACAAAATTGTATCTTAATCTTTGACAGAGTACCGATGAATTTGTAGAATTGCCGCCTTAATTATGTCAGCAAATACCTTTCCGGCACAGATTGAGCCGTTTAAATGGGCTGAACAAGGCTTTACATGGTCAGGTCAACTGCCATTGTCTCGTCTTGCTCGTATTGCTCGTGAAGCTGTTGGGTCAATTGATAACCAATTGATCAACATAGACTGTAAGCTATCAATGGATGCCTATCATCGCATTGTGTGGTTAGATGGTCATATGGAAACAAAAGTTCCGATGGAGTGCCAACGTTGTTTGGAACCTGTCGAAATGCCAATTGTTTCTGACTTTCATATTGCACTTGTAGATGATGAGTCACTGATAGAGCGCTTGGATGAGGATGCTGATTTCATCGTTTTAGGTGAAAGTGAGTCTTCGACAAAAGGTGATTTTGATACACCTGCTTCGATTAACTTGCTCGCATTACTAGAAGATGAACTGTTATTGTTGATGCCTTTATCTCCCAAGCATGATGCTTGTGAACATAAACATCAACCTACCATTCAGAACGTTGTCGAAGAGAAACGGGATAACCCGTTTGATGTTTTGGCAGGTTTGAAGGGTAAACTTAACTCATAATTTGTGTTATGATTATGAGATAAGACAACTGAATTTGTTCTGATCCATTTTTTCGATCTTTGTAAGGAGCCATCATGGCCGTTCAGCAAAACCGTAAAAGTCGCTCTCGCCGTGACATGCGCCGTTCACATGACGCTTTAACCGAGAATGCATTAACAGTAGACCAAGCAACTGGTGAAACTCATCGTCGTCACCACGTGACTAAAGACGGTTTCTACCGTGGTCGCCAATTATTCGCTAAAGCAGCTGATGCTGAATAATTGCATGATATGCATTAAGCGTGATGCTTAAGTATAGAAAAAATGGGAGCGAAAGCTCCCTTTTTTTGTTGTTTTTCGCAATTATAAATATACAAATTAAATGTTAAATTTCCGCTCCAGAGAAATGAGTGAAAACCCAAAAAGGATTTCTTATGTCTGCTAAACGTCTTGAACAAGTAGCTTTAGCCACAAAAACTGCATTTGTGTTTCCGGGTCAAGGTTCACAAAAAGTTGGTATGCTCGCTGAACTCGCAGAACAGTTTAGTGGAGTTGGGCAAACTTTTGCTGAAGCTTCAGACGCGCTAGGATTTGATCTTTGGCACATTGCGCAAAGTGGTGAAGGTTTAGACCAAACAGAAAACACCCAACCTGTATTATTAACTGCTAGCATCGCTTTATGGCGTCTATGGTTAGATTTAGGTGGTTTAGCGCCTAAATACCTTGCAGGGCACTCTTTAGGTGAATACAGCGCTTTAGTTGCAGCGGGTTCAATGAGTTTGGCAGATGCAGTTAAATTAGTTAATTTGCGTGGAAAACTCATGCAAAGTGCTGTTCCTCAAGGGGAAGGTGCTATGGCTGCAATTCTTGGTTTGGCCGATGATAAAGTAGTTGAATTGTGCCAAAGCGTGACTGCATCGGGTCAAGGTTCAGTTGAAGCTGCAAATTATAATTCACAAGGTCAGGTTGTAATTGCGGGTAGTACTGCATCTGTACAGCAAGTTATGGCATTGGCAAAAGAACAATCTGCTAAGGCAATTGCTTTACCAGTTTCTGTACCTTCGCATTGTTCATTGATGAAACCTGCTGCAGAGAAATTTGCAGAAGCTTTGGAACAAACTGCCATTGAGCTACCTACCATTCCTGTAATACAAAATGTCAACGCGGGAATTGCTACCGATGTTGCTCAATTACGTCAGGCTTTAACGGCACAATTGTACCAGTCTGTACAATGGACTCGTACCATGCAGTCTCTACAAGACCAAGGTATTCAGTACATTGTTGAGTGTGGTCCAGGTACAGTATTGAGTAATCTCGCAAAGCGTTTACCAAATATTGAAAAAGCTTTTTCTATTGATAGTAAGAGCAAAATGGAAGATGCCCTAAATGCTGTTTTAGTGGCAGAAGGAAAAATTGCATGACACAAGAACGCAAAGTTGCATTAGTAACGGGCGCGAGTCGGGGCATTGGCGCTGCAATTGCCCAGCAACTTATTCAAGACGGTTATTTTGTCGTAGGTACTGCGACTTCTGAATCTGGTGCACAAAAGCTAACTGATAGCTTTGGTGAACAAGGTGCAGGTTTGGCGCTCGACGTGCGTAATCTCGATGAGATTGAAGCAGTCGTGTCTCATATTGAACAGAACTATGGTCCTGTACTTGTTCTTGTTAACAATGCAGGTATTACGAAAGACAATTTGTTGCTTCGTATGTCTGAAGATGATTGGGATGACATTCTCAATATCCACCTTAAAGCCGTTTATCGTTTATCTAAACGCGTACTTAAAGGTATGACGAAAGCACGTTTTGGTCGAATTATTAATATCAGTTCTGTTGTTGCTCATTTTGCAAACCCAGGCCAAGCAAACTACTCTGCTGCTAAAGCAGGTATTGAAGCATTTAGCCGTAGCCTTGCAAAAGAGATGGGTAGCCGCCAAATTACTGTAAACAGTGTGGCACCAGGTTTTATTGCAACAGAAATGACAGATGCACTTAGTGAAGACATTCGCAAAAAAATGAGTGATCAAGTGGCTTTAAATCGCTTAGGTGAGCCACAAGATATCGCAAATGCGGTGAGTTTCCTTGCAAGTGATAAAGCAGGTTACATTACCGGTACGGTATTACATGTAAATGGTGGTTTATACATGGCCTAACGCCGATGTATAAACTTTTAAAAATTTTTATATTCAATTAAACTAGTGGCAAATCAAACGCCACAAGCAATGAGGAGAATTCCTGTGAGCGATATCGAACAACGCGTTAAACAAGCGGTTGCAGAACAACTTGGTCTTAAAGCTGAAGAGATTAAAAACGAAGCATCTTTCATGGATGACTTGGGTGCTGACTCTTTAGATTTAGTTGAACTTGTTATGTCTTTCGAAAATGACTTCGACATCACTATCCCTGATGAAGATTCAAACGAAATCACTACAGTTCAATCTGCAATTGACTATGTAACTAAAAAACTTGGTTAATTCGCATATTGCTGATTAAAAAGAAGGCCACCGTAAGGTGGCTTTTTTTATTTGAGTAAAATCATTGAGAGAGATACATATTTTTACAAGATCAACCTTAATTGATAGCAGAGGTGCCTCTTTTTTCAAGTATAACAATAAGGGTCAGTTTAATGACTTTACTATAAACAATAAGATGAGGACTAAAAATGGGTCTTTTTGATTTTGTAAAAGGTATTGGTAAAAAAAATACCGCACCAGCAGAACCACAACCAGCTCCAGCAACTCCAGCAGAACCTTCTGCACAGGAAGTGGCAAATAAATTATTAGGATTAATTAAAAGTTTAGGCCTTGGGGTGGAAGGCTTATCTGTAACATATAATGGTTCAACTGATACTGCGACTATTAATGGTCAAGTACAAAGCCAAGCGGATAAAGAAAAGATTATTCTTATTGTTGGTAACATCGATCATGTTGCACATGTAGATGACCAGATGACTGTTGTGACTCCAGAGCCGGAAAGCAAATTTTATACAGTAAAATCTGGTGATAATCTTTCAAAAATTGCGAAAGAATTTTATGGTGATGCAAACCAGTATCCGAAAATCTTTGAAGCAAATAAACCAATGTTGAAAGATCCAGATGAGATTTTCCCTGGTCAAGTTTTACGTATTCCACAGTAATTGGAATAAATAAAAAGGCGCTTTAAGCGCCTTTTTATTTGGTTGTTAAAATCGTTTTGGAATCTTTTGTCCATTAGGTACAGGTGTTTCGGCATTTTTTAAAACACCAAATAACCATGTTTCTGCATGTTGTACTGCAATTTTTAGAGAATCACCTAAAGCTAAGCGACCTGCAATAAAACTCGCTAATGAACAACCTGATCCATGATATTCCCCTTCAAGGCGAGGACAACTACTACTCGCCGCAAGTTCACCATCGATATATAAACTATTTTTAATGAAGTCGGGAGTATCTTCGTGTCCACCTTTTACTAATACAGCTTTAGCACCCATTTCAAATAACTTTTGTGTTGCTTGCTCTAAGTCGTCAATACCTGTTAATGCTCGTAATTCAACTGTATTGGGGGTAATAAGAGTCGCTAGGGGAATCAGTTCAACAAATGCTTTAACTAAAGTTGCTTGGTCTCCTAACGAACCGCCACTGTTTGCAACTAAAACAGGATCAAGTACATATTGATAGTCAGGATGAGCACGTAAAAATTCAGCGAGTGCAGCAATATTATCTGTGGTGCCCAGCATACCTGACTTAACACATTTAATTGGTAAGTCACCTACCACAGCATTAGCTTGAGCTAGTAATAGTTCTTTTGAGGTTGCTTCAAAGCCAAATACTTGTTGTGAGTTTTGAATGGTAAGAGCTGTACATGCAATTGCTGCATGGGCGCCACTTTGTCCAATCGCTTCAATATCGGCTTGTAAACCTGCACCACCTGAAGGGTCTAAACCCGAGAAACAAAGTACGGTTGGACGCACGGTTATTTCCTTTTCAATTTAAATTTACGTTAGTATAAGAGAGTTTGATTAAACTCTCGACCAATTGAATTAAATACTTTACTGGGTTAATGATTGAATGGCTATAAAACATATTTTGATTGATTTAGATGGAACCTTAACAGACCCAAAAGTTGGTATCCATACTTCAATTCGCTATGCAATGGAAAAACTAGGCTATCCATTGGCTGCCGATTTAGATATTGACTGGACAATTGGTCCACCATTAAAGCCATCACTCGCAAAATTATTAGCTACTCAAGATGATGATTTAGCTGAACAAGCTTTAATGGCTTATCGTGAGCGTTTCTCGGTCATTGGTTTATTTGAAAATGAAGTATATCCATCTGTTGCAAAAACGCTTAGCGCTTTAAAAAAAGAAGGATATCGTTTATTTGTTGCTACTGCTAAACCAACAATTTATGCGAAACGAATTTTAGATCATTTTGAATTAAGCCAATATTTTGTACATATTTATGGCAGTGAATTGACGGGTGAGCGGACTAATAAAGCTGAACTCATTCGTTATATTCTTGAGCATGAGCAATTAAACCCAGAAGAGTGTTTAATGGTAGGTGACCGTCAATATGATGTTTTAGGTGCTCGCCACAATGGTATTGAGGCGGTAGCTGTGACTTACGGTTATGGAACAGCAGAGGAACTTGCTCAAGCACAGCCAAAAGCAATGATTAATCAGTTCTCTGAACTTTTGGACTATGTTGAAGAACTGGCAGCACAAAAGAAAGTTTCTTAAATATAAATAAGTTTTAATTTATAGGTTTGGCTTTGTCGTAAAGCCAAACCTTTTTTATTTAAATACCGTGTTGTTGACGGTATTGAACAAGTTCTTCAATCGTAATCACAGTTAAGTGATGAGTTTGCGCATATGCTAAAACTTGAATGCCTGATGCCATAGTGCCATCTGGATTAGTCAATTCACATAACACACCAGCAGGTTTTAGACCGGCTAATCTTGCTAAATCAATTGTTCCCTCAGTATGACCACGTCGAGTAAGCACGCCACCATTACGTGCACGTAATGGGAAAACGTGACCAGGACGATTTAAGTCACTTGCAACAGCACCATCTTTAATAGCAGTTTTAATCGTTGTTACACGGTCTTTAGCAGAGACACCAGTGGTAACGCCTTGAGCAGCTTCAATGGTTATTGTAAACGCAGTATGAAACTGACTTGAGTTTTGAGAAACCATTGGTGGAAGATCTAAGTGATCTGCTAATTCTTCTGTCAGGCATAAACATACAATACCTGAGCCATCACGAATCATACGTGCCATGGTCTCAACAGTTAGCGTTTCTGCTGCAACGATTAAATCTGCTTCATTTTCACGATCAAAGTCATCCATAACCAAGACAGGTTTGCCTTGACGGATATCTTCTAATGCTTGTTGAATACGCTGCTCAGCAGGAGAGAGGGCTGAGAAAAAAAGTTCTGGTTGAATTAAGCTAGACATAATGAAACGCTCTCGTAAAAATACGGTTGAACATTTCAGGACTGATGTAAAAACAGGCTGGCACTGAAATAAAACGGATTTATCCCAGTTCGTCGTCTTCTTTCATCCGGACTATACCGTCGGCTTTGGAGTTTCACCAAATCTGCTCAAATTACACAATTTAAGCTCGTGGGCTTGTTAATCTATTCATAAAATTAACTTTACCACCGGTGGGGAATTCCACCCCGCCCTGAAGCGATGGGTTTTATTATAGCGCGCTTGGCAAAATTGGCTAGATGCTTTTGTAGAATGCTAAGTCTCATTATGAATAAGTATTTTCATAAATCGAAATAGGTTTTTTAACAAGAGCTTACTTGTTGGTTTTAAAAGTGAATGCTATGTTTTTTATAGAAAATTATAAATAAAACAGGTTTTTCATGCAGATTAGAGACGATTATCCATTTAGGAATACTTTATTTATTCAGCATCTCCATATTTTTAGTTATGTATTTATGGCGCTCAGTATTCTTTATTTAATTGCTGCTAACTGGTTGATGCTTCCTGATAGCATTCAACTCATTATTCCACCTGTTATATTGCTTGTCACAGCTTGGGTGAGCATAAACGATACCTTAAGCGAGGGAATACGGCAGACTTTACATGGTACTTGCGGCTTAATGATCGGTTTGAGTTTAGCTGTAATTGGGCAAGTTTATCAAACTGGTGCAGACAGTTATTTAGTTTTCTTGATTTGGACTCTGTTTTTATTGCCGTGGCTATATCGACCAAATATTGGAATCTTTGCTTTAATTTGTATTACAAGCCAACTTACACTTTTTTTATTTTTTAAACAGACTTTCTGGGCAGAAAAGTTTCCTTATCTTTATCTTTTTGCTCTAAATTTATTAAGTCTTGTCCAGTTCTGGATCTGCCAAAAAAAATATACAGTCTTACGTTTTGTTTTTATTGCTTGGTTTGCTGTTATTTCAATAATAGGGATGATCCAATTTTTATCGAATAAAAATTTACCGTATCTAATTTCCGCTTTCTTTCTAGGCGTTATTGCTTTCTACTATTTCTTTAAAAAGAATGATCAGCTATGTGCCAGTTTAATGGCTGCTGTTCTCGGTGTGACCGCAACAATATGGCTTGTAGATGGTATTAATCATTTATTTAAAGATTCTAATGAGTTCATTTTTTTATTGATTGCGGGCATTATTTTTATTTGGTTTGCACTTATTAGCTACTTCTTAATAAGAATTTTTCGCCAAAGCCGTTTTTATGTCATTCCGTTAGCAATTGGTGCTTGGCTTGCTGGTTTAGCACTTGCAGCATTTACACTCGTATTTTGGGAGACTATTTCTTTAATTATTGGAATCATTTTTGTTGTTATAGCTATAACATTACTGACAAAATCTCAAAGCTATTTCGTTCGGCAATTTGCATATTGTTTATTTGTGAGTGGGCAGACTGCTTTTTTATTCCATCTTGGTTCTGAGACAAATCAAATTCTATGGGTATTGATTGCCCAGATTTTTATTCTATGTATTAGTTATTTTCTTAAGCCTCATTGGTTCTTTATTTTAATTCAAATGCTCGCAACTTATGGCATAGCATTTATCTACATACTGCAACTAGACCATTCATTGTGGTCAGTACATCCGACTCAAACTTACTTCAATTTAACTTTACTTAACTATTTAATTTTTAGCTTAGTACTACTAATAGGGAGTAGGGCAGCTATATTGTATGAGCGGAGTATCTTTTTATGCGTACTTGCTATGATTTTGGTGAACTCATTCTTTGATAATTTTATAGGGTTAGCATTGCTTGATTCGGCTGATCAGTCATTATGGTTTTTCTATGTTTTACCAAGTCTATGGTTATTGTGCTTTAGTTTTTTCTATCTCTATAGGCAACTTCACGCTATAACTTTTTTTGCTTTTTTAATTTTTGCCATAGTACTTATTGCACTCGGCTATTTTGAAGTATTCATTCTATTTGTAATTTTGACATGGGCTTTAAAAAATAAAGATCACATTGTTTATGGTATCACGCTCCTTGTGTTCGCTATTGTGCTTTGGCAACTTTATTACAGTTTGCAATTAAGTTTTCTAGCTAAAAGTGCATCAATCTTGGTGTCCGGAATGATATTGTTGGCCTTATATAGGTTGCTCCTACAAGAAGCTAAGAACAATTGTATTGAGGGAGAAAAGTAATGAAAAAGTATTTCTCTCTTATTCTTGCAATAGTTACTGTATTAGTTTTTGCAGGTTTGGTTGTGAAAAATGAATGGCGCCTGCATCAGAGTAAAAGTATTTTTATTAAGCTTAAGCCAGTTGATCCTCGCTCCATATTACAAGGGGACTACATGGCGCTGGCGTATGAATTAAATTTACAATCTCTTAAAGCACTTTCAGGAAGCGAAGGTGAAGCTTTAGATCAAGTGATTCTTAATCATGCCAATATTCCAGCAAAAGTTATTTTGGATTCACAAAATCGAGTAGTTCGTACAATTTTAGATACTCACAATTCATTTGCTGGGCAAAGTTTAATTTTAAAAAATCCTGAAAATCGTTTGCAGGCTTTATATCCAGCTTCTCGAAGTTTTTTATTTGCCGAAGGTCTAGCCCAATGCTATGAAAAAGCAAAGTATGCTGAATTTAAGGTAAATACAAAAGGCGAGGCGACTTTATTTGATTTAAGAGGAGAAGAACTACAGCCTTTAAACTGTAAGCAGCAGCGAAGCTGGTGGAAGGGGACTGCTAGGAATTTGTAAAGTCAAATAAAAAAGCCCGTATTTACGGGCTTTTTTATTTTTAAATCTTTAATTAAGCAACTTGTACAGGAATGCAATTCGCTGTGTGGTTGACTGTATTATCTGGGTTTGCATATACCAAACGTGGTTTATGAGCATTTGCTTCAACTTCTGTGAAATCACCAAATGTAGCAATAATAACTAAATCGCCTACATCTGCTTGGTGAGCAGCACCACCGTTTACTGAAATAATGCCAGAGTTGTCTTCACCACGAATCGCGTAAGTTGTGAAGCGCTTGCCATTAGTTACGTTCCAAACGTGGATTTCTTCGTATTCACGAATACCAGCTAAATCCATCAATACGCCATCAATTGCACAAGAACCTTCATAGTGAAGTTCAGCATGGGTTACAACTGCACGGTGAATTTTGCATTTTAATAAACGAGATAGCATGGCTAGCGTCTCCTGAGTAGACCTAAGAAGATCTTATAGTGAAATCTTTTGCCTTTGCCATTCGGGCAAGGTGGCTGATGCGCATTTTGCTCCTAAAAAAGCAAGATAGCAAGCTTGATTGTTCAACAATTTAAGCTGGTTTATACGCATTAATTTGGTTCATGGCCTGTGATACCTGTCCTTGAACAAGTAGCTTTACTTTAGAAAGAGCATGATCAATTGCTCCATCCATCAGGCTTTGTTCACTACTTGGTGCTTTTCCGAGTACATGCCCAGAAACTCTTTCTTTTGAACCTGGATGTCCAATACCAATTCGTAAACGATGAAAATTTGGACCAATATGTGGGACAATATCACGTAAACCGTTATGACCACCGTGTCCACCGCCTGTTTTGAGACGAATTACACCAGGGTTCATATCAAGTTCATCATGAGCAATCAGAATTGCTTCTGGAGCAATTTGATAGAATTTTGAGAAAGGAACAACACTTTGTCCGGAACGATTCATGTAAGTCGTTGGTAGAAGTAAGCGAACATCATGTCCTTCTATATTACCACGACCACTGATTCCGTGAAATTTTGGATCATTTTTTAATGTAATGCCATATTTATCTGCAAGCTGTTCAACGAACCAGAAGCCTGCATTATGGCGGGTTTGGGCATATTCTGAACCAGGATTGCCCAAACCAACAATTAGCGAAATATTTGACACTAATTTACGCCTTTAAACACTTATGCGCGTTTGAAGTCAGCGTGCATAGGAGTGTTTTTAGATGGGTGACGTTGTAACGCTTGGATTTTAACGTTTTCAACTTTGTCGCCCACTTTGATTTCTACAACTTCTTCAAAGAAAGCATTGTTTTCTAAAGCTTTTACAAGCTCACGAAGTTCTAAAGTAACAGTTACAGGCTCAGCGTTACCACCGTAGATGATAGCTGGAACTAAAGATTCGCGACGAAGGCGGCGGCTCGCACCTTTCCCTTGTTTGTCTTCAGCACGCGCTTGAGCGTTGAATACGAAGTTTGCCATGAGATAAATCCTCATTAAAGATTAAATAAACTAAACTTGCGACCAGTTTAGTGATAGAAAACCCCAGCCAAAGCCAGGGTTAAGAAAAAGCTGCAATATTATAAACTATCGAACATCGCGCTGATAGACTCTTCGTTATTAATACGACGAATCGTTTCAGCAACCATGCTAGCAACAGAAACTTGACGGATTTTGCCCAAAGTCAATGCTTCTTCAGAAAGAGGAATTGTGTCAGTTACAACTAACTCATCAATGACTGAGTTGCGTAAGTTCTCAATTGCTTTACCTGAAAGTACAGGGTGAGTTGCATAAGCAACAACACGACGTGCACCAAATTGCTTAAGTGCATCAGCTGCTTTACACAATGTACCGGCTGTATCAACCATGTCATCTACAATAACGCAATCACGATCTTTTACATCACCAATCAAGTGCATAACTTGCGACTCATTGGCTTTTTGACGACGTTTGTCGATGATTGCTAAATCGATGTCACCCATCTGTTTGGCAACAGCACGTGCACGTACTACACCACCAACGTCAGGAGAAACCACCATAAGGTTATCATGTTGTTGTTGACGTAAGTCAGCAAGCAAAGCAGGAGTACCGTAGATGTTGTCGACTGGAATATCGAAGAAACCTTGGATTTGGTCAGCATGTAAGTCAATCATCACGACACGGTCAATACCAACAGTGGTAAGCATGTCTGCAACAACTTTAGCTGTAATCGGCACACGTGCAGAACGTGGACGACGGTCTTGGCGAGCATAACCAAAATAAGGAATAACAGCGGTAATACGACCAGCACTTGCACGACGCAAAGCATCTGCCATTACCAAGATTTCCATAAGGTTATCATTGGTAGGAGCACAAGTAGGCTGAACGATAAATACGTCTTTACCACGAACATTTTCAGTAATTTCTACTGAAATTTCTCCATCAGAAAAGTGACCGACTGATGCAGCACCTAGAGGGATATGTAAGTGACTTACGACTTTTTGAGCGAACTGTGGATGAGCATTTCCACTAAAAACGACAAGATTGGGCATGAAGCACCCTTGGCGGTTGGTATGTAATGAAATAGATGGCAGGGGCGGCTGGATTCGAACCAACGGATGCCGAGATCAAAACCCGGTGCCTTACCACTTGGCGACGCCCCTAATGCGGCAGAACTTTAATATTTTTGCAATGCAATGTCAAGAATAATCAACAAAAAGCAAGGCAATTAAGTCTGTCTTTAAAATAAGAGAATGGCAGGGGCGGCTGGATTCGAACCAACGGATGCCGAGATCAAAACCCGGTGCCTTACCACTTGGCGACGCCCCTAAATTCGATGATATATATGATGGCAGGGGCGGCTGGATTCGAACCAACGGATGGCGAGATCAAAACCCGCTGCCTTACCACTTGGCGACGCCCCTAATATAATCATCATTACAGGTGAAATTGGCAGGGGCGGCTGGATTCGAACCAACGGATGGCGAGATCAAAACCCGCTGCCTTACCACTTGGCGACGCCCCTAACTTGCAACTTTAAAATGGTGTAAAGGAGATTCTTTTAAACTATGTACCAAATAAGCTTTACATGGTGCATGTTTAAGAATGTCATCAACATTCATTTCATCGGTTACTTCAGTAAAAACACAAGCACCTGTACCTGTAAGCTTTGCATGACCAAATTGATCAAGATATTGCATCGCTTCTTCAACTTCGGGGTATAACTTTCTAGCCAAAGGCTCAAAGTTATTTCCAAAATTAGAAGGTTCTAACTGATAGGCGCAAAATTTAGTGGTCTTAGTGTCTCTTGTCAATGTTTTTTGTGAAAAAAGCAATTGAGTGCTGATAAAACAATCAGGTTTTAAAATAATGAACTGTTTTTGATCTAAGTCTATGAATGTTAAATGTTCACCAATACCTTCAGCCCATGCATTTTTACCATAAATAAAAATAGGAACATCTGCACCAAGTTTTACACCATAGTCTGCAAGCTCTGCCTGAGTCAGGCCACATTCCCATAATTGATTTAAAACGATAAGTGTTGTGGCAGCGTTTGAAGAACCTCCGCCTAGACCTGCACCCATTGGAATATTTTTTTCAATTTTGATGTGTAGACCACAAAGCTTTTTTGCATGCGGTTTTAGTATTTGAGCAGCCCGATAAATTAGGTTCTGCTCA
Organism: Acinetobacter sp. ABJ_C1_1; assembly: GCF_044684115.1. NCBI lineage: Bacteria > Pseudomonadati > Pseudomonadota > Gammaproteobacteria > Moraxellales > Moraxellaceae > Acinetobacter > Acinetobacter sp. ABJ_C1_1. The sequence goes on from NZ_JBITPU010000005.1 coordinate 101,322, forward strand.
AGTTGAACCTCACCTAAACCTTCAATTTGGATTTCATCTTTCTCAATAGGAGAAAAAGTCATCCAGTCATATAAATCAATGAGTTGGAAAATAGTTTGTAGTTCATGGTAACCATTTTCACGACGTCCTGTGATATGTAAAAACAGGTTGAGCTTGGCTGGGGAAGGAACTCGAATCATAGATTTATATAGTTAGGTTTAGCGGTTTTGGATAACCATTGTAATACGGTTTTCTTTATCTTCAGCAAGAGGTTGCTTTAAAACCAATTTATTTGGCAAAGTTTGTTCGCCATCATAACTAAAATTAACCGTCCAGCCATCTTCGATGAGTTGGCTCACTCGATTTGCATTATCTTTGCTAATTTGGGCATTTAAAGTTGCTGGCTTTGCTAAAATCCAACTGGTTAAATGAGTAATCGGCGCTTGCCAACCAGTCGCACGTTCTAAAAGTTCTTCAGGGGATGCCGCTGTAATAACGCCAGTTTTAGCACTGTTTAAAGTGACTTCACCCGGTTTTCCCTGAATTTGTGTTTTTCCAACACCTAAAATGCCACTTAACTCGATATCAAAATTATCTTGCTGTTGAACCCATGTGAAGAATGCACTACCACTTTGTTGTGGAGTACGTACGCCAATTTTACCTTGTAAATTGAAGTGTTTTTCGTCTTGCACTTGGTGGGTAACTGCGGGTTTAGGCTGAGTAAAATGCTGACAACCGGTTAAAAATAACACACTTGATCCACAGATCGCTGTGCACAGTTGGGCAAGTTTGCTCATAAATTTAACTCTTTTTTGCAGATGTAGGTAAAATTAACGCATCAAGCTGATGTAATTGTGGATCATTCGCGTGTTTTTGTTTCAGTTGTTGTAACACAGCACTAAATTCAGTTAATGATCCTTGCATATACAGTGCCTTAGCGTAACGAATCCCAATATTTATGTTATGACTAAGCTCATAAGCTTTGCCTAAAGCTTCCGCTGCGCCCTCATAATCATTTTGTAAAAAGGCAATATAACCTAGCGTATCTAAAATCGAAGCTTGTTCTGGTGCATATTCCAATGCTTGTTCAGCATATTGTCGTGCTTCTTTTAATCTGCGGTTTTGCAAAGCCAGCGTATACGCATAGGCATTCAGATAGGTCGGGCTATTGGGTTCTAACTGCAATAATTGCTTGAGTGTTTTATCGAGTTTATCGCGGTCAGTATAAGGGTCTAATAATAAGACTTCTGCATAGATGAGTTCCGGGTCATCTGGTAAATTTTTGATTGCTTCATCTAATAAATTTAAAGCAGCCTTTTTATTGCCCATTTTCTTTAAAATTTCGGCTTGAGCCTGATAGAGAAAACTTGCATGCTGCGGATAATTAACTCGCTCTTGAGTTAAAAAACGTAAAGCATCGTGTAAATTTTCTTGTTTATCATAGATTGCAATCAAACTACGCCTTGAAACAATATAGAGACTACCATCTACTAAACGGTAATAGGCTTTTGCAGTCTCATAATGCTGTTTTCGTTCTGCATTAATGGCTAAGTAGTAATACGCTTCATTTTGATACTTTGCAGAGTTGCGTAAATCAACCAAATATTGTTCAGCTTTATCATATTGCTTCAGGTCAATACTGGTTAAGCCTGCAATGAACAGCGCTTCTTCTGCACGAGGATTACTTTCAATAATTTTTTCTAATTTTTCAAGAGCAAGCTGAGGCTGATTAATCTGAATGAGATAACGTACTTCAGCTAATCGAATATCTAGATTTTTCTTATATTTACGACTGGATTTTGCATACCATTTTAAAGCACCTTCTTGATCACTTAGGGCAATCAATAGGTTTGCTTTCATCAAGATAAAGCTGGTTACTTTAGGGCGACGGCGTAGTGCACGGTTAATGGTATTTAAAGCAGGTTCTAATTGCCCATTTTGTGCTTCTAGGTTCGCGATAAGCGCTAAAATAGAAGGATTTTCCTTTTCTGCACTTGAACGTAAAGCAGTTAATAAAACTTCTCGATCTTGTGCATTTTCAGGTGCAATACTTGCCAAAATTTGTTCAAGATCGGCAGTTGGATCAATTTTTAAAATTTTATCTAAAGTTTCGGCAGCAAGCTGATATTCATGTGTTTTTAACGCAATATGCGATAAATAAAACAAAGCAGGGACGTCTTTAGGCTCTTGAACCACCCAGTGTGTTGCAATATTCAGTGCAGCTTGTAAGTCGTTATATTCAAGTGCAACATCTAGGGCGCGCTGCTTAATTGTTGTTGAGTTGCTTCTAATCGCAAGCACGGTGTAATTATGTAGTGCTGTAGGAATATCGTCGTAAGCTAAGGCAAATTCAGCGACCATACTCTGTTGTAGAGCCTGATCAAATGAATGCACGGCATAGGTCTCTTGCAGCGGACGTGCATAGACATATGAGGACATGCTACCTAACAATAAGAATGTGGTAGAATACTGTCTTATCGAAGCACCGTTAAAATTTATACGGCTATTCATTTGACGCAATTTTTATTGATCCAAAGTAATGCTTTTTATGACACCGATGTTGCACAATAGCATAAATTTAGCGAAATGATGATCTGATATGTCTTTCTTTGCATTGGGTGTCAACCATCAAACAGCTTCTGTAGAACTCCGCGAGCAAATTGCTTTCAATGCAGAGCGATTAAGTACTTTGCTTGCCGAGCAACGTTATCACGAGTCTTTAAAAGACTTGGTGGTTGTCTCAACCTGTAACCGTACAGAAGTCTACGCCATGGCGGAAGATGCCGAAAGCCTTCTGAAATGGTTAGCCGATGCCAATAATATTGATGTAAAGCAGTTAATTCATCATGTTTATCGTTACGAGAATGCTCAAGCCATCACACATTTAATGCGTGTCGCAAGTGGTTTGGATTCACTCATGTTGGGTGAACCTCAAATTTTAGGGCAGGTGAAAAGTGCTCTAGCACTGTCTAAAGAAGCACAGACGGTTTCTCCTGAATTAAATAGTGTATTTGAGTATGCTTTTTATGCAGCTAAGCGTGTTCGTTCAGAAACAGCTGTAGGTAGCCATGCGGTTTCAATGGGTTATGCGGTTGCACAGTTGGCTTTACAGGTTTTTAGTAAACCTGAAAAACTCACAGTGATGGTGGTTGCAGCAGGTGAAATGAACAGTCTGGTTGCCAAACACTTAGCGGAAATGGGTGTAGCCAAGATTATTATCTGTAACCGTAGCCGTGAGCGTGCTGACCAGTTAGCACAAGAAATTGCCCATCGTGTTGAAGTTGAGATTATTGATTTTTCAGCGTTATCAGAAAATTTATATCGTGCTGATGTTGTTTCAAGTTGTACGGGGAGTTTGCATCAAGTTATTGCATATGCAGATGTCAAAAGTGCATTAAAAAAACGCCGTTATCAACAAATGTTGATGGTTGATTTGGCTGTACCGCGTGATATTGACCCTAAAGTGGAATCACTTGATGGGGTGTATTTATACGGTGTAGATGATCTACAAAGTGTAATTGATGAAAACTTGGCTCAACGTCGTCAAGCAGCTGTTGAAGCGGAAGTGATGGTGAATCAGTTAGCCACTCAACTGATTACACATCAAAAAGTCAAAGAAGCGGGCAGCACAATTCATGCTTATCGCCAACATAGTGAAGAAATTAGTCAACACGAGCTTGCTCATGCGTTAGAAGCTTTGCATCATGGTGGAGATCCAGAGCAAGTTCTACAGCAGTTAGCCCATCGTTTGACGCAAAAGTTAATGCATCCAACATCTATGTTGCTACGTGAAGCTGCTAAAGCAGAAAACCCTGATCATTTCGAATGGCTACAACAGCATTTACAGGATGTATTTGATCATGAGCGAAAACCAAAACGTTAAGACAGCAATCTTAAACTGATTTGTTTGGTGAGCTCATTGAGTTGTTGTCTTAAGTTTCTTGACTCAACTAATGAAATTTTAGATTTCAGTTTTTGACGTAAATATCTTTCTTGCAAGCCTAACGCATATTCTTTAGCGAGTTTATCGGCGACTTCAGGTGCTTGAGTTAATGCCTGAATATTGGTTCTTTGCATAATATCTGCAATTTCATGGCAATAACTGCTACATGCACCTAAAACATAATAAGTCGCTAGCTCTTGGTCATCAGGCAACTCATCAAATATACGATTTAAAATTGCTAATATTTTAGCCAATAACTCATCTTGCGGAATATAGGCACGTAATCCTTCAAAATGAATATACAGAAATGGATGGTGCATCAAAATTGCGACAGCAAAGTCTTCATCTTTCGTTTGAATATTAAATGATAACGATGCATCGTGACTAACTTGTGGGGTAAAACGCTTACCTAAACCTAATTTTTCACGGAAAGATTGGGTTAATAGATAACGGAAGGAACCTTGTTTTGGCAATAACTCGGTGAGTTCCCTTAACTCACCCATGACAAGACTCTTGCCTTCAGGCGTACTAATGTCATGTTGACCCGTAAGATGGGCAAAAACAAAATCAGAGAGCAGTGGAGCTTGGTCTAATAGTCTTTGGAAGTTTTCGAGACCTTCACGTCGGATTAGGGAGTCTGGGTCGTGGTCATTTGGCAATACAAAGAACTTAAGTTCACGGCCATCATTTAGGAGGGGTAATGCAATTTCTAAAGTTCGACGTGCTGCTTTTTGACCTGCGATATCACCGTCAAATGCAATGGTAATTCGATTATTTTGCTTAAATAAAATATTAAGATGTTCAGTATTACTCGCCGTTCCCAAAGTCGCGACAGCACCTGTAATGCCGTATTGCTGTAAAGCAATGACATCCATATATCCTTCAACCATTAACCAGTCATTCGACTTTAATTTTCTACCTTCATAGAGACCATAAAGTAATTGGTTTTTATGGAAAACTTCTGAGTCTGGCGAGTTAATGTATTTAGGTTTAATTTCATCATTGAGCGCACGACCACCAAAACCAACTACACGGCCCTTAGGGTCTCGAATTGGAAAAATGACACGGTCACGTAAAAGGTCAAAGTCACGACCACTGTCACTTGAACGGATGAGTCCAAGTTGTTTTAAACCATCAATGTCGTAAGGGAAAGCTTTTTCTAAATGTTGCCAGTCTTCTGGAGCATACCCTAAACGCCAGAACTGAATCGTCTGGTCAGTTAAACCACGCTGTTTGAAGTAATTTTTAGCTTTCTGACTTGTTGGTAATTGATGTTCATAAAACTGAGCAACATTTTCTAGAAGGTCATATAAATTACCTTCTTGTACTGGCTCATCAAAACTAAATGGCTGTTCAAACTGTGCAAATGGATCATCAAAATATACTGGTTCAAGCGTATTGTACTGATCATCTATAGGTGCTTGGGCATTTGGTTCTACAACCGTTTTTTGTGGAACGGGTGGCTTAGTAACTTGGCGGGTATAAGACAGTTTTTTATTATCAGTATTATCTTTGGGTAATTCGATCCCCGCATTACTCGATAACTCTTTCATGACATCAATAAAGTTTCGGTTATCAATATCCATTAAGAAGCGGATAGCATTTCCGTTTGCCTGACAGCCGAAGCAGTGATAGTACTGTTTATCGCGATAAACATGGAAAGAGGGGGTTTTCTCTTGATGAAAAGGGCAACAACCAGAATATGTTCGTCCGGTCTTTTTCAATTTCACACGTTGACCAATCAGATCGACAATATCTGTTCGATCTAGAATCTGATCAATCGTATGCTGTGGAATTGCCATAATTCAGATAACCGTGTTTAAACTAATGATGCGATAGGTCAGATTATTCTGACATGATGAACCGAGATATGCCCGATAAATATTTTACTATTTTATAAAAACAAACAGGCAAGTGATATCACTTGCCTGTTTGTTGGTTATTTTTAAGCTGTTATTGCTTATTGAGCAGCATCATCTGGTTCAGACGAAGAAGCTGCAGGTGCAGTTGTTGCACCTTCTGCTGCTTTTTCTGGTTTATCAAGTAAACCGAAGCTTAAACGGTTAGTCCAACTACGTTCAGTTTTTGGAGTCTCAACCGGTGCCTTTGTTGTTTCTTGAGTTTCTTCTTTGCCAGAATTACCAATTAAACCAAAGCTTACACGGTTAAGTAGACTACGTTTAGGTTCTGTTTCAGTAGTTGTCGTATCTGGTGTTGTAGACTTAGATTCACGGCCGAGAATACCCAAGGTAGCACGGTTAATCCAGTTGCCTTCTTTACGAGCAGCACGCATGTTTACTGTGCCATTTTTATTAACCAGACTAGGATAATTAAGCTTTAAAACTTCGATGTATTGTTGTGAAGTTGCCTTGTCACCCAACTGGTCATAGCTGTATGCTAAAGTTGCTAGTGCTTCTGGTACTTGAGGTGTTTGTGGATAGTGTTCAATTACCCATTGTGAACGCTCAGCCGCTGCAACCCATGCTTTACGCTTAACGTTAAAACGTGCTGTATTCATTTCACTTTCAGCAAGCTCTTGGCCAATAAACTTCATACGCTGTGCTGCATCGACAGAGTATTGGCTACTTGGGAAGCGACGAATCAAATCAACGAAGTTTTGATAAGCAAGTTTTAAATAACTGATGTCACGGTGTGATTGTTGCAAAGATGTGTAACGCAATAAGCTGTCGTAGTTCATCTCCATATTAGATACGCCACGTACATAGTAGGCATAATCTACATTTGGATGCTGAGGATTTAAGCGAATAAAGCGTTCAGCTAGAGCAATCGCCCCTTCATAATCTTTTTGTTTAAATTTTGAATAGAGAAGTTCAAGTTGTGCTTGTTGTGCGTATTGTCCAGTTGGATAATAGGTATCAATCGCCTCTAAAGATTTGGTAGCGTCAAGATATTGACCACGATCAAGAGATTTTTGGGCCTTTTCAAAATATGCTTGTTCGCTAGATTGAGGGCCAGTATCGACCACATCTTTTTTACTTGGATTGCTGCTACAGCCCACAAATGCAGACGCTACACCTAAAGATAAGGCAAGCATCGTAATTTTATAACGTGGTAGCGACATAAAAACTCCTCTGTTATGTTGGGCAATGAGCTACAATTGCGCTATTAAACCACTTTTATCTCAATGATCAAATGACTTCAGCACAATCTTCAAACACAAACTTCTCTGAAACCGACTTCAATTTACTTGAAGATTCTGAGGATGCAGATAACCATACTTCTGATACAACTGCAACACGTTTATCGTTGCAAGTTCAGCTAGATGAAAGCTACTTAGGGCAACGCATCGACCAAGTTGCAGCTATGGTGTGGAGTGAGTTTTCGCGTGAAAAGCTCAAGCAATGGTTGAAGGATGGCCATCTGTTGGTGAATGGTAACATTGTCAAACCTAAGCACCGTTGTGAAGGCACAGAGCTGCTTACACTCGAAGTTGAGCTTGAAGCTCAGACTACGAGTCAACCTGAAAACATTCCACTCAACATTGTTTATGAAGATGACGATATTTTAGTCATTAATAAACCAGTAGGGATGGTGGTACATCCAGGAGCAGGTAATACTTCTGGAACTTTAGTAAATGCTTTGCTTTACCATTCTCCAAAATTGGCAGAACTTTCTCGTGCTGGTTTAGTACATCGTATCGATAAAGACACCAGCGGTTTATTGGTTGTTGCTAAAACGTTAGAAGCGCAATTTTCTTTAAGTAAACAATTGGCAAATAAGTCGGTTTATCGTGTATATGACTTAGTTGTTTATGGAAATATTATTGCTGGCGGTACGATTGATGAGCCAATTAAACGCCACCCAGTTGACCGTGTAAAAATGGCAATTTTGCCGGGCGGGCGTGATGCGGTGACTCACTACAATGTAAAAGAGCGTTTTAAAGATTTTACTCGTGTGCAAGCGCGTCTTGAAACAGGCCGAACTCATCAGATTCGTGTGCATTTTAGTTATATTGGCTACGGCTTAATTGGTGATCAGGTTTATATGAACCGTGTACGTGTGCCTGCAGGTGCATCTGAATTACTGATTGAAACTTTACGTGGTTTTAAACGCCAAGCATTGCACGCAGCTAAGTTGGGCTTAAAACATCCGCGTACTGGTGAAGAAATGTTATTTGAAGCACCATGGCCTGAAGATTTTACTCAGTTGGTTAATGTGTTACGTTCAGAAAACGCTGCATATTAAGGACATGTATATGGAATTTGTTCAAGGTTTACCTCAAGGCGTATTTGTAGGGCAGACACGTGTTCAACATCCTTTGGCTTTGCCAACGGATCAAACCGAATTAACAGGTTTTAATCTTGCTTTACATGTTAAAGATGAAGCTGGTCGCGTTCAGCAGCATCGAATGATGCTGTTAGAAGAGTTTGCTCAGTTTGGCGTTAAGAAAATGACGTGGATGACTCAAACGCATAGTACAATTTGTCATACGGTAAATGAACAAATTCCCTTTAATGCTTTAATCGGCGATGGCTTGGTTACTCAAACCAAAGGTCATGCATTAATGATGATGACAGCCGATTGTTTACCTGTAGTCCTTGGTAATGCTGAGGGCACTGAAGTTGCCAACTTACATGCAGGATGGCGTGGTTTGGCGGGTGGTATTATTGAAAATACAGTTGCTGCGATGCAAAGCCCACCAACATGGGCGTGGTTAGGAGCTGCGATTAGTCAACCTTGCTTTGAAATTGGAGCTGAAGTAAAAAAAGCCTTTTGTGATAAATATCCTGAATTGGAAACTGCATTTATTGATGGGGCTGCTTCAAATAAATTTCACGCAGATTTATACGCGATTGCTCGTTTTATTTTGCAAAGACTTGGTGTTAAGCAAGTTTTAGGCGGCGATCAATGCTCATATCAACAGGGTGATGAGTATTTTTCTTATCGCCGTGATGCTAAAACGGGACGTATGGCAACTTTTGTTTTTATTTAGTTTATAAAAAATCGTATTTCATTTTAGAAGTACGATTGTTGTGTTATTACTCTCTTATGTTATTTAGAATTTAAAATGACATAAGAGAGTTTTTATTTTTGTATTTTCAGTACTTACTAAAATAATTCATTAAAAAGCTGGTCTTTGATACTTATAGATCATGGTTTAGCAAGTTTTAATAAAATGATAAAATACAAAAAATCGCTCAAAAAATTAAGCTTATGTCTTTGCCTGAAAAACATCTCTCAATTGTCTATCACAGCCCCTATGGTCATACCGCAAAGGTAGCGTTTGCTATTGCTGCTGGTGCAGAGGTAATGGGTGTTAAAGTACATGTGATGAATATTGAGCACATTGACTGGGATGTTTTAGATGCCTCACAGGGTATTATTTTTGGCTCGCCAACGTATATGGGAAGCGTAACTGCCGATTTTAAAAAGTTTATGGATAGTACATCTAAACGTTGGAAAAATCGTTTATGGCAAGGCAAGTTAGCAGCAGGTTTTGCTAATTCGGGTGGTTTGAGCGGTGATAAACTTGCAGTTTTGCAGCAGATTAATATTTTTGCGATGCAGCATGGCATGCTGTGGTCAGGGTTACCTTTAATAACAACAGGTCATACCGAAACCGATTTAAACCGTTTATCGAGCTGTTTAGGTTTAATGACTCAGTCAGATAATGCACCTGTTGAAATTACACCGCCGCAAGGTGATTTAGATACTGCAAAATGGTTTGGTGAGTATATTGCCGGGCTTTTATATAGATTAAATTAAATAAATCATGCGATATAAAAAAAGCCTCTAACAGAGGCTTTTTTTATTAAATTATTTATGAAATATACGAGCTTTATCACGTTGCCAGTCACGATCTTTTTCAGTTGCACGTTTGTCATGAAGCTGTTTACCTTTCACAAGCGCAATTTCAAGTTTAACCAGATGACCTTTCCAGTAACATGCTAATGGAACGCATGAATAACCTTTTTGGTTTACTGAACCTGTTAGCTTTTCAAGTTCACGGCGAGACAATAATAATTTACGTGTACGTGTAGCTTCCGGCACGATATGTGTAGATGCAGAAAGGAGCGGTTGAATTTGTGCACCAAATAAGAATGCTTCACCGTTTTTAAAAATGACATAACTTTCTGTCAAACTCATACGACCAGCACGTAAAGACTTTACTTCCCAGCCGAGTAAAGACATGCCAGCTTCAAATTTTTCTTCGATAAAATAATCATGACGGGCACGTTTATTTTGTGCGATGGTTCCGCCATTATGTTTCTTTACTACTGTTGCTTTCGCCATAATTCAAACTTCCACAATTGTCCCTATTGTGCCGTAAACTGATGCCAAGGTGAAGTTTTTTCCCACATATCAATATTTCGCCTCATGTATAACTTTTGCTAAAATAGGCGCACAATACAATTAGAGTACTAGCGGATGTCTAAAACGCGTGTAATTTATCCTGGAACATTTGACCCTATCACAAATGGGCACGTTGATTTAGTTACTAGAGCATCAAGAATGTTTGATGAGGTCGTAGTAGCGATTGCAATTGGACATCATAAAAATCCTTTGTTCAGTCTAGAAGAAAGAGTTGCACTGGCACAATCATCATTAGGCCATCTATCAAATGTTGAGTTTGTAGGTTTTGATGGTTTATTGGTTAATTTTTTCAAAGAGCAAAAGGCTACAGCAGTACTTCGCGGTTTAAGAGCAGTATCTGATTTTGAATATGAGTTTCAATTGGCTAATATGAATCGCCAGTTGGACCCACATTTTGAAGCAGTATTTTTAACACCATCTGAGCAGTATTCATTTATTTCTTCGACGTTGATTCGAGAAATTGCACGCTTAAAAGGTGATGTAACCAAGTTTGTTCCGCAAGCTGTGGTTGAAGCTTTTGAACGTAAACATCAACAAGGTTGGTAAAGTGTCGTTATATATCACCGATGAGTGCATAAACTGTGATGTTTGTGAACCAGTTTGCCCAAATGAAGCTATTTTTATGGGTGAAGTGATTTATGAAATTCATCCAGATTTATGTACAGAGTGCGTTGGTCACCATGACCAGCCACAATGTCAATTATTTTGTCCAGTAGACTGTATTCCTAAAGATCCGCAGCATGAGGAAACGGAAGAACAGCTATTAGACAAATATAAAAGATTAATTGCTCAAAAAAGCACAAGCAATTAGTCAATAAATTTGTTAATATGCGCCCCTGAAGTGAGCTGGATGGTCGCTGCTGTGGAGGTCTTCGTGACTGAAGCAGGAGAGGAAAGTCCGGGCTTCATAGGGCAGGGTGCCAGGTAACGCCTGGGCGGTGAAAGCCGACGGAAAGTGCAGCAGAGAGTAGACCGCCTCATTCGTGAGGTAAGGGTGAAAGGGTGCGGTAAGAGCGCACCGCGTGTCTGGTAACAGTTCACGGCATGGCAAACCCCACCAGAAGCAAGACCAAATAGGAATCCTAGGTGCGGCCCGTACTGGATTCGGGTAGGTCGCTTGAGCGTATGAGTGATTGTACGCCTAGAGGAATGACCATCCTCGACAGAACCCGGCTTATAGGCTCACTTCACCTCATTTTATTTAAAATTTTTCTTGACGCGCGGTAAAGAAGCTAAGATAATGCGCGCACAGTTTACGGCTATGTAGCTCAGTTGGTTAGAGCACCGCACTCATAATGCGGGGGTCACAAGTTCAAGTCTCGTCATAGCCACCATTTTACAGACCACGCTCCTGCGTGGTCTTTTTTTATGCTCATTTTTTGATTAAACACAGTTTGTAAAGACCGACTTTATAGTTCCGGCATTGTTTGTCTAACTCAATTTCTTCATGTTCTTATAACACTTAACAAGGATGTTGAAGACATGAAAAGGTCATTATTATTTTTTTTAGGAATTTTGAGTTTATCTGCGGGAGTACAAGTCTCTGCGGCTGATTTGAGTTGGGGTGATCCAACTTTAGATTCGGGTCAATTTAAAGTATCTGGTGCAGTACGTTCTCGTTATTTGCATAAGGATTATGTGGTTGGGGCGAATGAAGGTTCTCAAAATGATGACTGGCGACTCACAGACATTAAATTAGTTTTGGGTTATGAAAATCCAGATTGGATTGCAGGTCTAGATGCCCGTTGTTATCAATACAATCGTTTGTGTGATGCAATTTTCCTAAAAAAAGTATGGGCGGGTTATAAGCTATCTGACCAGCAAAGAATTACGGTAGGTTTGCAGCCTGTTGATTTTGGCTTTGGCGAATTTTGGGGAAGTAGTTATTACGAGACGCTTTTAAATACCGTTGGTTTAGAAGATATTGATAACTTAGGGATTAAGTATAAATTTAACAATGATCAATATAATTTGACCTTAGGATTCTATCCAACGGATGGAGGAAATTATAAGGGGACATCAAAAGACTCAAGTCGATACAGTGGTAATTTTGTTGAAGCGGATGATTTAAGTACAGGCACCAATATTGAAGAAAAAAATATGTGGATTGCTCGAGCATCTAGAAAATTTGAACTGGATAAATCTCAAAACTTTTCGATTGAGCTAGGTGGGTCAGTTTGGTACTCCGATTTAGAAAATAAAAGAACAAACGAAGATGGACATCGCAAGTCATGGAACGTTTTTGCTCAAACGCAATATCAAGCATGGCAATGGATGTTCTTGGCAGGTAAGCAAGATGTCACGAATGGGGATGATTTATTTCCAAATAGCTCAACGATTGGTGCATTCGACTATCCATATCAAGTCGCCAATAAAGGTAAATATTTAGTAAATGAAATTAATTACACCTTTGCTCAGCCATTTCATCAACTTACCAATATTAAGCCTTATATCTCTCATAGCCGCTTTTTTAAAGATGAGGATGGATATAAAGACTCTGAGCGTTTAATTGCAGGCGTTTATTTTAATTACAAAGCTATTGGTATTCAGGGTGAATATATTATGAGTAAAAATGACCCAATGGTAGGTGGTGGGGCAAATGGCCTTGCACAAGGCAGCAGTAATGACTGGGATAAATTATTTTATCTTTCAATTGGATATTATTTCTAAAATTTAAAAGCAAACTACTGCCCTAAGTGAATAGGCTCACTTAGGGCTTTTTTATAGAAAAACTTTTTCAGGCGGCGGTTCTCGTTTGACGGCTGGTGAAATGAGTTGCCCTCGGCTTAAATTTTGCACATGTTGCAAGCGATTAAGTAATTCATTTTGAATGAACAGAATACAGGTTTGCAGTTTGGAAGAGCTTTTGAGTCGTGAAGGATAAACTGCCCAGACATCTGCATCTTGCCAATACTCAGGCAAAATGTGCTGAAGTTGACCGGTAATTAATTCATCTGCAACATCCCAAATTGACCGGAAAATAATGCCGTGTCCTTCTATGGCAAGCTGATGAATAATCTCACCGTTATTAGAAACGAAACGAGGTTTGATATGCACTGATACATCTTCAGAAGCATGTCTAAATTTCCATAATACAGACGATTGATCACGCTCACTAATCGTCAAACAATCATGTGTTTGCAAATCTTCAATGCTGTCTGGTACGCCGTGTTTAAGTAAATAACTCGGCGCCGCACATAAAATTCGAAAATTAGAAGCTAACTTCTTCGCAATCATGTTTGGCGCAATTTCATTACCAATTCTGATGTCTAAATCAATGCTGTGTTGAATCAGGTCTTTAGTATTGTCGATGGTGTCAAAATGTATTTGAAGCTTTGGATAAAGCATCATTAATTTAGACAAAATTGGTGCGATATGTTTTCTGCCAAAACCAAAGCTACTAATAATATCCATACGACCCGTAGGTGTACTGAGCGGGTTATTGACCAGTTCACAAACTTCATCAAATTCTTCAAGAATATTTGAAACTCTCTCAAGAATGAGTTTGCCATCTTCCGTCAGGCTAACGTGACGTGTACTGCGATGGAAAAGTTTGCAGCTTAAGGTGTTTTCTAAAATATTAATTCGCTTGCTAATAAAAGCTGGCGATGTCCCAAGTTCCTCAGCAGATTCGACAAAACTTTTTAGTTTGGCGACTGTGCAAAAAACCTTTAAATCCGATAGGTTAGGTAGATTATTCACGATCCGTGTCCATTGGAGTGATAGTTCCGTTATTGATCATTTTTGCTTAAAACATCATGTTTAAGCCATACAAGGATATTAGTCGAAGGTGTGAAGGAAGCTTATGGCAAAAAGATATAAAGTTGCCACGATTGCAGGCGATGGCATTGGTTTAGAAGTTCTACCAGAAGGCATTAAGGTTGTAAAGGCAGCAGCAGAGAAGCATGGCATTGAGCTTCAACTCGATGCTTTCGATTGGGCAAGCTGCGATTACTACCTTGAGCACGGCAAAATGATGCCGGATGACTGGTTTGAAACTTTGCAGGGCTACGATGCAATTTATTTTGGCGCTGTAGGCTGGCCAGATAAAGTGCCTGACCATATTTCGCTTTGGGGGTCGCTGCTCCAGTTCCGTCGTCGCTTTGACCAATATGCGAATTTACGTCCAGTGCGCTTAATGCCGGGTGTGAAATGTCCATTGGTAGGTAAAAAACCGGGCGACATCGATTTTTACGTGGTTCGTGAAAACAGTGAAGGTGAATACTCAGCCATTGGTGGTAAAGCTTTTGAAGGGACAGACCGAGAGTTTGTTTTACAAGAAGCAGTATTTACACGCCATGGTGTAGATCGAATTTTGCGCTATGCATTTGAGTTTGCAAATCAGCGTGATGCGAAAAAAATTACCGCAGCGACCAAATCAAATGGTATTGCTGTCAGCATGCCGTACTGGGATGAACGCGTTGACGCGATGGCAAAACAATATCCACAAATTCAGGCTGATAAACAGCATGTTGATATTTTAGCGGCGCGTTTTGTGTTGCAACCTGAGCGTTTTGATGTGGTTGTGGCATCCAATTTATTTGGCGACATTCTTTCCGATTTAGGTCCTGCATGTACGGGAACCATTGGTTTGGCTGCTTCAGCAAATTTAAACCCAGAAAGAAAATTCCCATCACTGTTTGAACCTGTACATGGTTCAGCTCCAGATATTTACGGTAAACAAATTGCCAACCCAATCGCTGCGATTTGGTCGGGTGCCATGATGTTCGAATTCTTTGGTGAAGAAGATGAACGTTGCATTCAAGCTGGTCAGGACATTATGCACGCGATTGAGAATGTCTTAATTAATGGGCCAAAAACAGCCGATATCGGCGGTCAGGCAAAAACTTATGAGGTAGGAGATGCAATTGCATCGTGTGTAGCCCAAACTAAAATGGACGTGTTCGCTATGGAATAACGCCATCCAAAAATGGATGTATGGATATGGATAATCAAAACACAAAAATTTATACGGATAAAGTTCTTGCCGTAACCAGTTTACTGTTTGTATTTATTTCAGTTGCTGGTTTGGCGATTTATTCGCAAGAGTCGATCAAGATTGCTGCAACATGGATGCAGTGGACGACATCGGTATTTACAACCCCAGTATTACTGTTTGCTTTTTTAGCTATCATTTTTACTTTTGGTCTGGCCTTTAGTAAATACGGCAAAATCAAACTAGGTGAAGGGAAACCCCAATACACCACGATGTCATGGATTTTTATGTTCATCTTGTCAGGTATTGGGTCTTCTACGCTGTATTGGGGCTTCTTGGACTGGGCTTACTATTATCAAACTCCGGGTTTGAGCTTACCGCCTGAGTCAGCAGAAGCATTGAAATATAGTGTGGCTTACTCGTTTTTTCATTCAGGTTTAAGTGCTTGGGCAATTTATGCATTAGCATCAATTTCTTTGTGCTACAGCTACCATGTGAGAAAAAACAAAGGGTTGAGTTTAGCTTCCGTGATTGAAGCGGTAACAGGCTTTAAATCAACTGGCGTGGTTGGACGTTTAGTTGACCTTATGTTCTTGCTTTGCATGTTTGGTGCATTGACGATTTCATTAGTACTCACCGCCGTGACATTTACCAATATTTTGTCTCAGCTCACAGGTATCCCAAACACCTTTATGACTAAAGTCATCATTATTTTAGGTGTTTCGGTTCTGTTCGCACTCAGTTCTTATGTGGGCATGGATAAAGGCATGCAGCGTTTAAGTCACATGGTGTGCTTGGGCGTGGTGTTATTTGCGATTTATGTACTTTGCTTTGGTCCAACGCAATTCATTTTGAATAATTCATTAATGAGTTTTGGGTTGATGGCAACCAACTTTGTTGATATGAGTTTGTTTACCGACCCAATGGGTGATGGCAAGTTTACTCGTGAATGGACTGTTTTCTACTGGTTATGGTGGATTTCATATGCACCGGGTGTGGCACTGTTCGTAACGCGTGTTTCTAAAGGTCGTACCATTAAAGAAGTGATCTTTGCCATGGTGATTGGTGGTAGTGTCGGTCTTTGGTTCATCTTTGGTGTGTTTGAAAACTATAGTGTTTATAGCTTTATTCATGGGGCTGTAAATGTGCCACAAATCTTAAGCCAACAAGGTGGTGAGGTTGCGATTGGTCAATTGCTTAGCCTGTTACCTGCCGGAAAACTCATGATGTGGATTTTCCTCGGCATTATGGTGGTGTTCTTGGCAGCACACATGGATGCGGTAGGCTATGCGGTTTCAGCAACATGTACACGTGGTTTAAGTGAAGGACAAGACCCATCGCCAAATGCACGTCTGTTCTGGTGTGTCATGCTGACTTTAGTTCCAATTGCCATGATCTTTAGTAAGGCACCTTTAGACACCATGAAAACAGCGACGATTGTGACGGCTTTACCATTCATCGTGATTATTCTGATTCAAACCTATGGTTTAGTGAAATGGCTGATTCAGGATTATGCCAAAGTCCCATCGCATTTAATTGAGCAACAAGGTTATGATGATTCGGAAATTGGTTTAAACCAGTCTCAAGATGAACATGCAAAACGGATGCAGCTTGAGCTTGCAAGCTCAATCAAACTGGATAGAAAAACCAGCTAAAGGGAACAGTAATGAATACACATGAACAGACTACTTATGCCTTAAGTGAAGAAATGCAAAGCCTTGTGTATTGGAGCAGCATTTATTCACCAGCAGATGCAGATATTGACTCAGTCCGTGCAGCCTATGACGCGATGTGCCGACACTACACTTTGCCACGTGATGGCAAGATTGAAGTTGAAGATCGCTTTGTTGCAAATGATGAGCATCAAGTTCCTGTTCGTGTGTATTTACCAAAAACAAATCGACCTGAGTCAGGTTGGGCTTGTGTGTTGTATTTACATGGCGGCGGTTGGATGGTCGGTGGGCTCGATTCACATGAGTTTATTACCAGCTATTTGTGTCAGGACTTAAATGCAGTTGTCATTAGCGTAGATTACCGCATGGCACCGGAGCACCGCTTTCCGGCAGCTTATGAAGATTGTTTAGCAGTTTATCAATGGCTTAAAAAGCATGGTTCAACTTGGCAGATCGATAGCGAAAATATCGTTCTAGCAGGGGATAGTGCTGGCGGTAATTTAGCAGCAGCCCTTGTAGTGCATCTACAGCATAGTGGTATGCAAGCTCAAGGACTGGCTTTGGTTTATCCGTGTTTAACTACAGCGCTTGATACACCAGCCGCACAAAAGCATGCCCATGCGCCGTTGTTAACGACAGAAGATATGCATTTTTATTTAAAGGAATATGCACCTAACTCACAAGATTGGCAGGATTTACGTCTAGCGCCTTTATTGGCAACTGATTTTTCAGATATGCCTATGAGTTTCGTAGCGGTTGCGGAGTATGACCCTTTAAGTGATGACGGCTATTTCTTTACCCAAAAATTGGAACAAACAGGCATTCCGAGCGAGTTTCATTTAGGCAAAGGTTTATTACATGGCAGTTTACGTCTGATGCGTGACTGCCCAGAAGTTCAACAGTTATATCAAAACATGCTGAGTGCGATACGCCGCATGTCGAGCAGTGTCGAAAAGACATCAATTTAATATCGAGTCATTTGGACGAAAAGAATTTAATGGAGTAATAACATGAGTGCAGTTGAAAAATTACCTGAAGATTTTTGTGCAAACCCAGATGTTGCATGGACTTTTCCTAAAGTTTTCTATACTTCATCGCAAGTTTTTGAGCATGAGAAAGAAGCAATCTTTGCTAAAAGCTGGATTTGTGTTGCACATGGCAGTGAATTGGCACAACCGAATGACTATATTACCCGTAAAGTAATTGGTGAAAATATTGTCATCATTCGCGGTAAAGATAGCGTTTTACGTGCGTTTTATAATGTATGTCCACACCGTGGTCACGAGCTTTTAAGTGGCAGTGGTAAAGCAAAAAATGTAATTACCTGCCCATACCATGCTTGGACTTTCAAGCTAGATGGTAGTTTAGCTTTAGCACGTAACTGTGACCATGTTGAATCTTTCGACAAAGAAAACTCAAGCATGGTGCCTTTAAAAGTTGAGGAATATGCCGGCTTTGTTTTCATTAATATGGATGAAAATGCGACATGCGTAGAAGACCAACTTCCAGAATTTGCTGAGCGTTTAAATCAAGCATGTAGCGTGATTAAAGATTTGAAACTGGCGGCACGTTTTGTGACAGAAACGCCAGCAAACTGGAAAGTAATTGTTGATAACTATCTAGAGTGCTATCACTGTGGACCAGCGCATCCTGGTTTTGCTGACTCCGTACAAGTTGATAAATATTGGCATACCACACATCAGAACTGGACATTGCAATATGGCTTTGCACGTTCATCTGAGAAGTCATTCAAGCTTGATCCATCAGTAACAGATCCTGAGTTTCATGGTTTCTGGACTTGGCCTTGCACGATGTTCAACGTACCACCGGGCAGCAATTTCATGACGGTGATCTATGAGTTTCCAGTAGATGCAGAAACGACTTTGCAGCATTACGATATTTACTTCACGAACGAAGAGCTCACTCAAGATCAGAAAGATTTGATTGAGTGGTATCGCAATGTATTCCGTCCTGAAGATTTGAACTTGGTCGAAAGCGTACAACGTGGTTTGAAATCACGTGGTTATCGAGGTCAAGGCCGTATTATGACTGATAAGCAACGTTCAGGAATTAGTGAGCATGGTATTGCTTACTTCCAACATTTAGTGGCGCAGCATCATAAATAAAACAAATGGATTTATTCAGGTGTAAATATCACTTACACCTGATTCTTCAGTTAGGAAGATGATATGTCGAGTTTACAAAGCACAGAATTATTTCAGCAACAAGCCTATATTAACGGGCAATGGCTAGCTGCACAGTCAAATGCAACAGTTCCAGTGACTAACCCTGCAACAGGCGAAGAAATTGGCACAATTCCAAATATGGGAGCGGCTGAGGCGACTCAAGCAGTTGAGGCTGCTTATACGGCTTTAAAAAGTTGGAAAGCTTTAACTGCCCAAAACCGTGCAGATATTTTATTGGCTTGGTACAAACTGGTTCTCGATCATATCGATGAACTTGCTTTAATCATGACCATTGAACAAGGTAAACCTTTGGCAGAAGCGAAAGGTGAAGTGCGTTATGCTGCATCATTTATTCAATGGTTTGCCGAAGAAGGTAAGCGTATTTATGGTGATGTGATTCCAACCGTAAATAACCAGCAGCGCTTTATTATTAGTAAAGAACCTGTGGGTGTGGTGGCTGCCATTACGCCGTGGAATTTCCCAATTGCCATGATTACTCGTAAAGCAGCACCAGCTTTAGCAGCTGGATGTACGGTCGTGATTAAGCCAGCGAATGAAACGCCTTATTGTGCTTTAGCGATTGCGAAGCTTGCAGAAAAAGCAGGTATTCCGGCTGGTGTGATTAACGTCGTTACAGGTAAATCACAAGAAATTGGTTCGGTATTTACTTCACATGAAAAAGTGAAAAAATTGACCTTTACGGGCTCAACTCCAGTAGGGCGTTTATTGATGCAGCAGTGCTCAAGTACCATTAAAAAATTGGCGCTTGAGTTAGGCGGTAATGCTCCTCTGATTGTGTTTGATGACGCCGATTTAGATAAAGCTGTACAAGGTGCGATTTTTGCCAAGTTCCGTAATGCAGGCCAGACCTGTGTTTGTGCTAACCGCATTTATGTACATGACAATATTTATCAAGCTTTTGCCGAGAAGTTTGTACAAGAAGTACAAAAGTTTAAAGTCGGTAATGGACTTGAAGATGGCGTGCAAATTGGCCCATTAATTAATGAAAAAGCAGTGTTAAAAGCACAGCAGTTGATTGATGATGCGGTAAGTAAAGGAGCTAAAGTTGCTTGCGGCGGTAAACAACATGTTTTAGGACAAACCTTTTATGAGCCATCGGTTCTAACGAACGTAGACCGTACGATGGAAATTGTCCAAGAAGAAATTTTTGGTCCGGTTGCGCCGCTCATTCGCTTTACAGATGAAGCAGATGTGGTTGCTCAAGCAAATGACACTATCTTCGGTTTGGCAGCGTATGTTTATAGCGAAAATATTTCACGTTTATGGCGAGTGTCAGAACAGCTTGAATATGGAATGGTCGGTATGAATGCCACAGCAATTTCAAATGAAGTGGTACCATTTGGCGGTGTGAAACAATCAGGTGTTGGGCGTGAAGGTTCAAAATATGGTCTTGAAGAATTCATGACCATTAAATACATGTGTTTAGGGCTTTAAGGATAAGCCCTAACAACAAGAATATGCGGTAAAAGAAGGATTCTAATATGGCTAGTCATTATGAAATGTTCCCAGCAGTTGTTACTCGTGTGGAACAGCTAACCCCTTTAATCAAACGGTTTACGTTCAAACGTCAAGATGGGCAGAACTTTCCTCGATTTAGTGGGGGAAGCCATATTATTGTCAAAATGAATGAACAACTTTCCAATGCCTACTCATTGATGAGTTGTACGCAAGATCTATCGACTTACCAAGTCTGTGTTCGTAAAGATGTGGAAGGTAAGGGCGGTTCGGTTTTCATGCATGATCAATGTAATGAAGGCTGTGAAATTCAGATTTCAGAACCAAAAAATTTATTTCCATTAGCGGAAACAGGCAATAAACATATTTTAATTGCAGGTGGTATTGGTATTACACCATTCTTGCCACAAATGGATGAGCTTGCAGCACGTGGGGCAGACTTTGAGCTACATTATGCTTATCGTTCACCTGAACATGCGGCTTTACTTGATGAGTTAAAGCAGAAACATGCAGAGCGTGTATTTAGTTATGTTGACTCAGAAGGCTGTACACTTAACTTAGATCAACTCATTTCATCACAACCAAAAGGCACACATGTTTATGTATGTGGTCCTAAACCTATGATTGATGCAGTGATTGATTGTTGTAATAAGCACCGTTACCGAGATGAATATATTCATTGGGAACAATTTGCCTCAACAGTTCCAGAAGATGGGGAAGCTTTTACGGTAGTACTTGCCAAGTCTAATCAGGAAATTGAAGTACAAAGTAACCAGACTATTTTACAAGCCATTGAGACATTAAATATCAATGTGGAATGTTTATGCCGAGAAGGGGTTTGCGGTACATGTGAAACTGCTATTTTAGAAGGTGAAGCAGAGCACTTCGATCAATACTTAAGTGATGCCGAAAAGGCTTCACAGAAGAGCATGATGATTTGTGTATCGCGAGCTAAAGGTAAAAAACTAGTATTAGATCTCTAATATATTTCTGTGGCCGATCAATTGCTTAAAGTAAGAATTTGCTAAAAAATGAACAAATAATGGTGGTGTGAATCATATTTGTTCATTTGGTAGGCATTAAGAGTTTTGAAGTATTGACCTGCTATACAGAACTATAGATAATGCGCACACAGTTTACGGCTATGTAGCTCAGTTGGTTAGAGCACCGCACTCATAATGCGGGGGTCACAAGTTCAAGTCTCGTCATAGCCACCATTTTAAAAACCACGCTCCTGCGTGGTTTCTTTTTATCTATTTTTTACTCATTAAAATGTTTTTCAATCATATCGAGTGTTTTTGAGCTTTGATAAAAAGGAGCTAAGAGCGCTTGAAGTAATGGTTCTAAAATACCGTGCTCATTAAAGGCATCCATAACCTTCGGATAAAAACGTAAAGCTTCAGTTTGTAAATCGGTTTCGGTTAAACCAATCTCACTTAACACTTCAAATAGACTTTGGTCTTTATAAAAGTCATAAAAGACTTCGACGCCATACAAAATAAGATCTTGCATAAATTGCGACTGGCGTAGCTCTTTCCAGTACTCATAAATTAAAACAAAGAACTCCTCAACATCGAGAGGAGTGAGCTGTTTCATAAACTCATACATTTTTTTATGTCTAATGTCTTCCCAGACATGACGTACTAGGCTTTCTAAATCTTCAGCCGATAAAAGGCTTAATTCTGTAAGTTGTTCATGAATAAAACTGGCAATCCACGTTTCAAGTTTATGTTCGAGACGTTGCTGTTGTAAAAAAGAGAATTTTTTGAGTTTATGTTGCCATTCAAAATGGTAGTCATTTACTGTCGAGGCAGTTAAAAATTTTGGTAATTTTTGTTCTAGAGTGGAGGTTGCAATATATTGGCAAAGCTGTTGTACAGAAGGGCTAGTTCTTAAAAACTGATTAAGATAATGAGGAATATGTTCCATTTCTAAAAATTTAGAAAGCCACATTTCAAATTGGTGGTCAGAGACCAGATCTTGTAACTGAATTGGAGACTTCATAGCAGATAAATAAATACGCTGCGCGATTTCCCCAATAAACTCAAGTAAACCAGCACCTAGCTGCATTTCAAAAGCATAGCGTTTCACAACAGCTTGTAATTGTTCTAAATCTACAACTTCATGAAGTTTAATTTCGTCAGCATGTTGCATAAACAACTGAATGAACTGCTGGAAATAAATAGGTGAGTTTTCTATAGATAATTGTTTTTTGAAAAATTCCACCTGCTCAAGCAAAAGTGCTTGAGCAAGTGCTGTAGTTTTTGATGAGTTTTTCTGCTCAGTCATTCGCTGTCCAACCGTTGACAATCGGATAACGTCGTTCGCGACTAAATGCACGAGAGGTAATTCTCGGGCCAATCGCACCTTGACGACGTTTGTATTCATTACGATCAACTAAACGGATGACTTTTTCAACAACTTCTTTATCAAAACCTTTGGCAATAATGTCGGCCTGACCTAAATCTTCTTCAATGTATGCGTAAAGGATGGCATCCAATACATCATAAGCTGGTAAAGAATCTTGGTCTTTTTGATCTGGACGAAGTTCTGCTGAAGGTGGTCGCGTAATCACACGCTCAGGAATAACCGGAGTTTCACTTAAGCTATTACGGTATTTTGCTAATTCAAACACGATAGTTTTATAAACATCTTTTAGAACAGCAAAGCCACCCACCATGTCACCGTAAAGTGTGCAGTAGCCAACTGAAAGTTCAGATTTGTTGCCAGTAGCGAGTACTAAATTACCAAACTTGTTAGATAAGCCCATAAGCAATGTGCCACGAGCACGTGCTTGTAAATTTTCTTCAGTTGCATCGGCTGGTGAATTACCAAAGAACGGGTAGAGCGTTTGCATGAAGCTATTTACGATTGAGTGAATTTCAGCAATACCAAAAGTTACACCCATACGACGAGCTTGTTCAGCCGCATCTTCTACACTAATTTGAGAAGTGTAAGTATATGGCATCATTACAGCTTGTACTTTTTCCGCACCAATTGCATCTACAGCAATAGCAAGTGTAAGGGCAGAGTCAATACCACCAGAAAGACCTAAGATCACACCAGGGAAACCTGAACGTTCTACATAGTCACGCGTTGCCATAACTAAGCCTTGATAGATCTCTGCAAAAGTTTCTAATGCAGGCGCAGACTCGGTAACTTTATAGAGTTTTGTGTCACGGTCAAACTCAGCAATATAAAGGTCTTCTTTAAAGCTTGGAGCTTGTAAAGCAATTTCACCATTTTGGTTGCTGACAAAACTTGTACCATCAAAAATTAAATCATCTTGTCCACCGACTTGGTTGACATAAACAATGTTTAAATGAAGCTGTTTTGCAAGTTCACTTAATGTTTGAATACGATGCTGTGGTTTGCCCACTTCATATGGCGATGAATTAAGCACAAGTACAGTATCAACATTTAATTGGCTTAATTGTTTAACTGTATTTATTGACCAGATATCTTCACAAATAAGTACACCAAACTTATGGCCTAAGTATTCAAAAACCAAGTGCTGATGGCCTTTTTGGAAATAACGTTTTTCATCAAAAACGCCATAGTTTGGCAAGTTATGCTTATTGAAGACACCTAAAACCTGACCGTCTTTCATGACAGCAGCTGAATTATAACGTTCGCCGTCTTCTGTTTGGTTTACGAAGCCGAAAACCATCACAATATCTTTAACTTCACTAAGTTGAGCAAAAGCTTTTTGCATACGTTTATTTAAATTTGGACGTAACAATAAGTCTTCAGCTGGATAACCAATCACAGAAAGCTCAGGAAAAATAATCAGGTCAGCGTCTTGTTTTTTCGCCTGATTTGCTTGCTCAATCATCTTTTGGGTGTTTGAGTCAATATTGCCAATATGCGGAGAAAACTGAGCAAGGGCAACTTTAAAACTTTTCATTCAAACCTAATCCTAGATCATAACGAATATAAATACACATAGTGTTGATTTTTATGAATATAATTTTTCAACGATGTGTATGGCACGATAATAAACAAGTAAAATAGTAAACAAAAATGTCAAGATCAATAATATATACCAATCACATATTTTCTGCGTAAAAATAACGAGATTTTCTGTATACAATAGAAACAAGCTTCATTATTTTTATTGTTTGTATACTGCCTTAACACTCCAAAATTTGGAATAAGTTTTTATACTTATTTTCAATAATTTGACATTAATAAAATTAGATCTCAACTTTATTTTCATATTTTTTTGTTTATAAATTTTCTACCAGTAAGTTAGCAAAAAAATTACGTAGAAGACGATCTTGATTATTTAGTTACAAATCAAAGTGAGGTGAACAAATAATATTTGGCAGTTTACCTGAGCAGATATCTCTAGCAATTTCTCCTTGCTGCTCAATATTGTAAGAGCTAAAAGCTTTCTGAGGATGGTAAGTGTATTTATATGGGTTGTAATATTTAAAACTCAGATAGTAGGTCGTTTGCAGTAAGGCACCTTTTAGTAGTACATGAATACCTCGTTGGTATTGCATGACATGAGCCAACTCATGAATAAAAATGCCTTGAATGAATTTAGATTCTAGCGCGTAATTACTACTGTAGTCAGAAATGTTGACATAAATATTTCCATTTGGCGCCATCAAAATTCCATGAGATTGCCAAGGTAAGTAACGAGTAGCAATAATTTTAGGTCGTTCGCAATCTAGCAAATCCCCAAACACCCTTTGCGCCAAAACCTTTTCTTCAGGCGTAAGAAATCGAATTGGATAGCTTTTTAAGTGACGAAAAATAAAAAGGGTGAAAATAATAAATTGTCGATATATGACAAGTTTAAAAGCGTTGAGAGTGAACATAGTTTTGCTAGTAAATAAGTTCATCTATTGATTTGTAGCATAACATACATCAACTATGTTGAAAGACAGACACAAATAACTGTCATTCGTTTATCATGCGGCAGTTAGGCTGTTTTACTTGGTAAATCTTCCATTTTTAATATCATCATAGGCTTGTAAAATCTCATCATAAGTATTCATTACAAATGGACCATGACCATTAATCGGCTCTGTGATGGGTTGTCCTGTCAGAATAAGTAATTTACAACTTTGCAGGGCAGTAATAGAGAAATGCTCTCCTTGATTTGACATGACTGCTAGGCCTTGTTCCTCTAAAACTTCTTCATCTTTTTGAAATTGTGCCCGACCTGAACGTAAATAAACTAAAGCTGTTTCACCAGATTGAGCAGGGAAGGTGGCTTGCTGACCTGTATGGAGCTCTACATCCAAAACAGTAATAGGGGTGTGGGTAAGTGCGGGGCCCATAACATGGTTAAATTGCCCTGCAATAATACGTACAAATCCAGCTTCATTTTCCAGTTTCACCACTGGTATTTCAGCTTTCTTTAAACTTTGATAGCGAGGGGAGTTCATTTTATCTGCTGCTGGTAAATTGACCCAAAGCTGAATCATTTCAAAAGCACCACCAGATCGAGAAAACTCTTCACTAAACAATTCCCGATGAATCACACCAGAGGCTGCGGTCATCCATTGCACATCGCCAGCACTTATAAAACCACCTCCACCAGATGAATCTTTGTGTTCCAATTCACCTGCATAAACAAGTGTTACCGTTTCAAATCCACGATGAGGATGATCATTAACTCCTCTACGTTTTATAGAGGGTGCAATTTTTCCGGGACCCAAATGGTCGAGTAGTAAGAAGGGTGAGAGGGTGTTGCCTAACTCATGGTAGGAAAAAACAGAAAGAACTGGATAAAAATCACCGACCGCAAAGCGAGTATCGTTACGATGAATAAAAGCCAGACTTTTCATGCTTTATCCTTTCTATTGATTGAATTTATAAAAAAGATCAGATGTTTTTATAAGAATGTATTAAGGCTGGTGTAAAAGTCTTTTGCTCTGAATAATAAATTATGAATAGGTTGGGTCAGTAAAATGCATAAGAGCAGGAGGTGAGAGTCCTAGATAATAAAAAACCCCAGTTAAAACTGAGGTTTTACAACAACTAAAATCACAACAGCAAATAAAATTAAGGTTGGCATTTCATTGAAGAAGCGCCAGAACTTATGTGATTTATAGTGAGCATTTCCAATAAGCTTTTTGCGATAGTAACCACAAACAAAATGGTAAACCACTAATAAAGCCACTAATCCAACTTTTAGATAAAACCAAGTGGCTTCATGGTAATGTCGAGTTGCATCGCCCCACTCTACAAGAAAGTGTGCGGTAATTAATGTGGCAATCATAGACGGCCACATAATACCTCGATACAACTTACGTTCCATCACTTCAAAGCGTTGATGACTTGCCGCATCATCACTCATTGCATGGTAAACATAAAGACGTGGTAAGTAGAACAAAGCAGCGAACCAACAAACCACAGCAATAATATGTAATGCTTTTACCCACAAAAAAGCATCAGAAGGTGCATCCATTGTTAATCCTAGGTGGGATTATGCATCCCACTTCTTGAAAATTAGGCAAGCGTTTACACCGCCAAAGCCAAAACTGTTACTCATTACAGTATTCAATTTTGCATCACGTTTTTCAAGCACAATATCAAAGCCTTCAGTACCTTCATCAAGCTCAGTCACGTTAATGTTTGGAGCAATAAAGTCATTTTGAAGCATTAATACAGAGTAAATTGCTTCATGAACACCAGCAGCACCCAAGCTGTGACCAGTCATAGATTTAGTTGAGCTTAAAGGTGGAACTTTACCTTCACCAAAAGCACGTTCCATTGCTTTAAGTTCAGTAACGTCACCAGCTGGTGTAGAAGTACCATGTGTATTTACATAGTCAATTTTTTCTACGCCGTGTTGTTTAGCTTCTTCAAGAGCCATCAAGATACAACGAGTCGCACCTTCACCGCTTGGAGCAACCATGTCTGCACCGTCACTGTTCGCAGCATAGGCAACAACTTCAGCAAGAATTTTTGCACCACGTGCCTGAGCATGTTCAAGAGATTCAAGAACAACGAAACCGCCACCACCAGCAATAACGAAACCGTCACGGTCTTTTGAATATGGACGAGATGCAGTTTCAGGTGTGTCGTTATATTTAGAACATAAAGCACCCATAGCATCAAACAATAAGCTTTGAGACCAATGATCTTCTTCACCACCACCAGCAAGCATAAGATCTTGTTTGCCTAATGCGATAAGGTTATATGCATAACCAATTGCATCTGCAGAAGTTGCACAAGCACTTGCGATTGAGTGAGCAATACCTTGAAGTTTAAATGCAACACCAACGTTTGCAGTAATTGTGTTCGTCATGTTACGTGGAACGAAGAAAGGACCAACTTTACGAGCACCTTTAGTTTCTAAAAGCTCAGTCATTTCTACAACAGAAGCAGTTGAACCACCACCTGAACCGCCAGCAATACCATAACGTGGATTATCTGCTAAATCTTCTGCTTTTAAGCCAGCATGTTCAACAGCGGCAACAGCAGAGTTATAAGCGTACATCGCACATACGCCCATGAATCGTTTTAATTTACGATCAATATTGTCAAAATCTTGTTCTGCAGCAGCGCTGACATGACTCTTAAAATTGAGTTCAGCATAAGTTGGGTTAAAACGTGTCCCGGAGATTCCATTTTGAAGTGAGTGAGTAACTGCTTCTAAAGAGTTACCGATACATGAGTTAATACCCATACCAGTGATTACAACACGTTTCATCTACAGGTCCCTTTATGGTGATATTTAAAGTCTATGAACATGAGCAGCTATTAAATGATAGGAGAATATAGCTGTAAGAACATTAGACATATGTTTTCGTTGTTACCATGATAGCAGAAAGGTTTTTTATTTCTTATGGCAAATCTTTATGTCAATTTTGCATTTAAAAAAAATAACCAAATACATAGTATGTTGCATTTAGGGTTAACTAAAATACACACATTCAAGTTGAGATAAATCCACATTCCACCTAGTATTTATCTCTAATTAGATAAATTAAAAAATCGAGGTACTGGATGACAAAATTTAATAATAATCAATCTGACAATTTGTTTTCTCAGGTCTTCGGAGTGGCTAAAAAGCTCAGTTCTACTGGTTTAAACATCTTGCAGCAAAGCCAAATAGGTGAGGTTAGTAAGGTAGTTGAGCCACTTGCAAGTGGTAAAACAGTAGATGGTAATGCTAGAAGTAAAAGTCCGTTTGAAGTGGAACAGTATGAAAGTCCACAACAAATGTTACGTGAACATTTACCTAAAGTTACGCGTCAGGTGTTTGGCCGTCATTTTAGAAAGGTCAATGGTATTGCGACATTTATTTCGCCTGATTGGAATGAAAAAATATCGACCTATTTATTTGATTGGCTGAATGACTTTAGTTCAAAAAGTACGCTGACTGAAAAAATCTTAGAAGAAGCGGGTGCAAAAGATCTATTTGAGCTGACTAAAGATACTTCACGTTCACAACGTTTAAGTCAGGCTTTAATTGAACAAAATAAACTCATCGCAAGTATTCAAGGTGCGATTACTGGTGTATCGGGTATGGTTGGTGCAGCCGTAGATATTCCAGTTTCTTTAGTATTGGTTTTAAGAACAATTTATCAAACAGGCAGATCACACGGTTTTGATTTAACTGAAGCCACTGACCAAGATGTCGTTGAATTTATTTTTAAAGAAGTTGATATCAGTCTGATTGCAGAGAAGCAGACGGTGCTTTTAGCACTTAAAGCTTTACGTAATATGTTAGAGACGCAAGATATTCAACAGTTTCAACAAGTACTTGGGTCTTCAAATGATATTGAGACTTTAAAAAGCTGGTTAGTCGATGAAAATGGTGAGTTTAAATGGAGCTGGTTAAATAAAGTTCCACAACTTGCTGCGGTGGGTAAGTTTACTCCAGTGGCAGGTGCAGTACTTAGTGCTGTTTATAGCTGGAAGTTACAAGAAGATGTAGGTCATAAGGCACAAGCTATTTTTGGTGCAGCACGACATTATTTAAATGAGCACCCAAGCGAACATTTATCACCATTACAAGCTTATTATGCTGCGGTAACTCTCATTCAAAAGGCGAGTCCTCGTCTGTTAAATGTTGGAGAAAATGGCAGTGTTCATGCAGCGCAACATCATAAAATTGAAAATCATGATGTAATTTCAAAAGTATCTGTTGTGGTTAAGTCGAATACTTCTGAAAAAAGTGAAGAAAAAGTGCAAGAAAATGTTCATCAAGGTATCGAACAGCTTGCAGAAAAGCATGTCGTCGAGCATGAGCACAGTGAACAAAAACCAGCCTTAGAAATTGAAAATGATGATGTTGTAGAGGATCAGAAGTACTCTTAACAATACAATTACAAAGATAGGGTTTGAAAATTAAATTTCACCCTTATTTAAATTTGTAAATCATCCTGTCAAACATTGATATGGTCAACATTTGGTAAGTATTGCCATGTTGACCATTTTTGCATCTTGGCTTACAATTATGTGCCCTTAAAAAGAGGTGTTTTCTTTTTAAGGTTTTTTAATAACGGGAGAATTGCCATATGGCAACAACGAATCAGTTGATCCGTAAGGGTCGTACGACTTTGGTTGAAAAATCCAAAGTTCCTGCGTTGAAGGCTTGTCCACAACGTCGTGGTGTTTGTACACGTGTTTATACAACTACACCTAAAAAACCTAACTCAGCTATGCGTAAGGTTTGCCGTGTTCGCTTAACTTCAGGTTTTGAAGTATCTAGCTACATCGGTGGTGAAGGTCATAACTTACAAGAGCACAGTGTTGTTCTTATCCGTGGTGGTCGTGTTAAAGACTTACCAGGTGTACGTTACCATACCGTTCGTGGTTCTTTGGACTGTGCTGGCGTTAAAGATCGTAATCAATCACGTTCTAAATACGGTACTAAGCGTCCTAAGAAGTAATTCTAGGAAACTAGTCTAAAAGCCCTTTAGCGTTTCGCTTGTTTGAATTCTTCATAGATTTGTAATTCAAGCGACGTATAGTAAGGCCAGCGTCGTGTACATGACACTTGTACAAACTGCTGGATTATCCTGAAGTGTCATATTATTAGGTGTATTAAAATGCCAAGACGTCGCGTAGTCGCTGCTCGTGAGATCCTTCCAGATCCAAAATTTAGCAGCCAAACAATCGCTAAATTCATGAACCACGTAATGCAAGATGGTAAAAAATCTATTGCTGAAAGTATCGTTTACGGTGCTTTAGAACGCGTTCAAGAAAAAAACAAAGTAGACCCAGTTGAATTTTTCGAGACTACTCTTGAGAAAGTTCGTCCTATGGTCGAAGTAAAAGCACGCCGTGTTGGTGGTGCTACTTATCAAGTACCTATGGAAGTACGCCCATCCCGTCGTACTGCCTTAGCAATGCGTTGGTTAGTAGATGCTGCTGCTAAGCGTTCTGAAAAAACTATGGCTTTACGTCTTGCTGGCGAGTTGCTTGATGCAGCTGAAGGCAAAGGTGCCGCGATCAAAAAACGTGAAGACGTGCATCGTATGGCAGAAGCTAACAAAGCCTTCTCTCACTACCGTTTCTAAGCGGATAAAACAGTCCCTAATCAGGAGAATACTCATGCATACAGTAGCTAGATTCAACATTGCTCTCTACCAAAGTGGGGGCTTTGCGGGTATTTAAGTTGCCCCGTTTGAGTATTCGTGCGCATCAATTTAATTGATGCGTCCTGTTTTAAAGATAACATTTAGGAATGTAGACATCATGGCTCGCCAAACCCCAATTACTCGTTACCGTAACATCGGTATCTCTGCGCACATTGACGCAGGTAAAACAACTACAACTGAACGTATTTTGTTCTACACAGGTGTATCTCACAAAATTGGTGAAGTACACGACGGTGCAGCAACAATGGACTGGATGGAACAAGAGCAAGAGCGTGGTATTACAATTACCTCTGCTGCTACAACTTGTTTCTGGTCTGGTATGGCTAACCAATTCCAACAACACCGTATCAACGTAATTGATACACCGGGACACGTAGACTTCACAATCGAAGTTGAACGTTCTATGCGTGTGCTTGACGGTGCGTGCATGGTTTACTGTGCAGTTGGTGGTGTACAGCCTCAGTCTGAAACTGTATGGCGTCAAGCAAACAAATATAAAGTGCCTCGTTTAGCATTCGTGAACAAGATGGACCGTACTGGTGCAAACTTCTTCCGTGTTGTTGAACAAATGAAAACACGTTTGGGCGGTAACCCTGTGCCAATCGTTGTGCCAATCGGTGCTGAAGACACATTCCAAGGTGTTGTTGACCTTATCGAAATGAAGGCAATCATCTGGGATGAAGCTTCTCAAGGTATGAAGTTTGAATACGGTGATATTCCTGCTGACCTAGTTGATACTGCTCAAGAATGGCGTACTAACATGGTTGAAGCAGCTGCTGAAGCTTCTGAAGAATTAATGGACAAGTACCTAGAAGAAGGTGATCTTTCTAAAGAAGACATCATCGCTGGTTTACGTGCTCGTACATTAGCTTCTGAAATTCAAGTAATGCTTTGTGGTTCTGCGTTCAAAAACAAAGGTGTTCAACGTATGTTGGACGCTGTAATTGAATTCTTACCATCACCTACAGAAGTTAAAGCGATCGAAGGTATCCTTGACGACAAAGACGAAACTAAAGCGTCTCGTGAAGCATCTGACGAAGCTCCGTTCTCTGCGCTTGCGTTCAAAATCATGAACGACAAATTCGTAGGTAACTTAACATTCGTACGTGTTTACTCTGGTGTTCTTAAACAAGGTGATCCGGTTTATAACCCAGTTAAATCTAAGCGTGAACGTATCGGCCGTATCGTGCAAATGCACGCGAACGAGCGTCAAGATCTTGAAGAAATCCGTGCAGGTGATATCGCAGCGTGTGTAGGTCTTAAAGACGTTACAACTGGTGATACATTATGTGATGAGAAAAACATCATTACTCTTGAGCGTATGGAATTCCCAGAGCCAGTAATTTCATTGGCTGTTGAACCAAAAACTAAAGCAGACCAAGAAAAAATGTCTATCGCTTTAGGTCGTTTGGCGAAAGAAGATCCATCGTTCCGTGTACGTACTGATGAAGAGTCTGGTCAAACAATTATTGCTGGTATGGGTGAGCTTCACCTTGACATCATCGTTGACCGTATGAAGCGTGAATTCGGTGTTGAAGCGAATATCGGTAAACCAATGGTTGCTTATCGTGAAACGATTAAGAAAACTGTTGAGCAAGAAGGTAAATTCGTACGTCAAACTGGTGGTAAAGGTAAATTCGGTCACGTATATGTTCGTTTAGAACCGCTTGACGTTGAAGCTGCTGGTAAAGAATACGAATTCGCTGAAGAAGTTGTTGGTGGTGTAGTACCTAAAGAATTCTTCGGTGCAGTTGATAAAGGTATTCAAGAACGTATGAAGAATGGTGTCTTGGCTGGTTACCCAGTTGTAGGCGTTAAAGCTGTTCTTTTCGACGGTTCTTACCACGATGTCGACTCTGACGAATTATCGTTCAAAATGGCTGGTTCTTATGCCTTCCGTGATGGTTTCATGAAAGCGGATCCTATCCTTCTTGAACCTATCATGAAAGTTGAAGTAGAAACTCCAGAAGACTACATGGGCGATATCATGGGTGACTTAAACCGTCGTCGTGGTATGGTTCAAGGTATGGACGATCTTCCTGGTGGAACAAAAGCAATTAAAGCAGAAGTTCCTCTTGCTGAGATGTTTGGTTACGCGACTCAAATGCGTTCTATGTCTCAAGGTCGTGCGACTTACTCAATGGAATTTGCTAAATATGCTGAAACTCCACGTAACGTGGCTGAAGGCATCATTGCTAAATTCCAAGCTGGCGGTAAAAAAGGTGACGACGAGTAATCTTTCGATTACTATAAGCCCTAACTAATTCTTAGTTGAAAACCAAGTGCTCATGGGGTGACCCTCCATGAGTAGTTAATAAAGGAAGATCATCATGGCTAAAGCCAAGTTTGAACGTAATAAACCACACGTAAACGTGGGTACAATCGGTCACGTTGACCATGGTAAAACAACTTTAACTGCTGCGATTGCAACTATTTGTGCAAAAACTTACGGCGGTGAAGCGAAAGATTACTCACAAATCGACTCAGCACCTGAAGAAAAAGCACGTGGTATTACAATTAATACTTCACACGTAGAATACGATTCTCCAATTCGTCACTACGCACACGTTGACTGCCCGGGCCACGCCGATTACGTTAAAAACATGATCACTGGTGCTGCTCAGATGGACGGCGCGATCCTTGTATGTGCTGCGACTGACGGTCCAATGCCACAAACTCGTGAACACATCCTTCTTTCTCGTCAGGTTGGTGTACCTTACATCATCGTATTCTTAAACAAATGCGACCTTGTTGACGACGAAGAATTACTTGAATTAGTAGAAATGGAAGTTCGTGAACTTCTTTCTACTTACGACTTCCCAGGTGATGACACTCCAGTAATCCGTGGTTCAGCTCTTGCTGCTCTTAACGGTGAAGCAGGTCCTTACGGTGAAGAATCAGTTCTTGCTCTTGTAGCAGCTCTTGACTCTTACATCCCAGAACCAGAACGTGCTATCGACAAAGCATTCTTAATGCCAATCGAAGACGTATTCTCAATCTCAGGTCGTGGTACAGTAGTAACAGGCCGTGTAGAATCTGGTATCGTTAAAGTTGGTGAAGAAGTAGAGATCGTTGGTATTAAAGATACAGTTAAAACAACTGTAACTGGCGTAGAAATGTTCCGTAAACTTCTTGACGAAGGCCGTGCAGGCGAGAACTGTGGTGTATTACTTCGTGGTACTAAGCGTGAAGACGTACAACGTGGTCAAGTACTTGCTAAACCAGGTACAATCAAGCCGCACACTAAATTCGACGCAGAAGTATACGTACTTTCTAAAGAAGAAGGTGGTCGTCACACTCCATTCTTAAATGGTTACCGTCCACAGTTCTATTTCCGTACAACTGACGTAACTGGTGCGATCCAGTTGAAAGAAGGCGTTGAAATGGTAATGCCAGGCGACAACGTTGAAATGTCAGTAGAATTAATCCACCCAATCGCAATGGACCCAGGTCTACGTTTTGCGATCCGTGAAGGTGGTCGTACTGTAGGTGCTGGTGTTGTTGCGAAAGTAACTGCATAATCACTTTTCAGTGAAAAAAGCGCTCCTTTTGGGGCGCTTTTTTTATGCTTAATTGTTCGACAATTCAATAGAAAGCTGGCCTTAACTGATACTTCAATGACCCTATTTGCACTTAAGCCTTTTTATTAAGTTTGTATGATAAGAAACAAGAAAACGAACAATAAAGTTTAAGTAACTATGGTTACTAGCAAGGAGCTTTCACTATGAACGCTAAAGTAAATATTACGAATCGTGCTGGAGCAAGCTTTCCTGTACGTCGTATGAACTTTGAGTTTAATGATGTACCAGAATACTGGATGGATGGTTCTGCTGGGCTTACGCATTTTATGACAGCATTATCGGCGCTATTTCCTGCTGGTGAAAAATTCTTTATTGATAGTGTACGTGCAGTGCGTTACCACCCAGCGATTAAAGATAATGAAGAACTACAAAAAGAAATTAGTGCGTTCATTGGTCAAGAGGCGATGCATACCCAAGAGCATGTGAACTTTAATGCATCTGCACAAAAGTTTGGTCATGATGTAGAGACGTTGGAAAAATTTACTGATACAGCTATTCAGACTGCGCGTAAGACTTTTGCAAAGATCGTAAAACCATTTGGTATGACGCAAGAAATGGTAGATTTAACCGCGACTACGGCTCTTGAGCATTTTACTGCAACGATTGCATCTCAGCTTTTAGTTAATACCCATATTCAAGAGCTTATGACAGATAAAACAATGTCAACCATGTGGTATTGGCATGCAATAGAAGAAAATGAGCATAAAGCCGTTGCTTTTGATGTGTACGAGGGTGTATTTGGTAAAGGTGTTAAAGCTTATGCATTACGTACAAGCTCACTTGTATTTGCGATGGCACTTATTTTCGCAATTCAATCTTCGTTTGTGCTACGTCTTTTAAGACAAGATAAAAAATTAAACTTAGACGAATTGTCTGTGATTTATAAATATGGTTATAGCCCATCCAAAGGTATTATTACGGGTATGGCTAAAGAGATGTTGGCTTATTTTAAACCAGGCTTTCACCCTAATGATTTAGACACAGTTGGTCTATTAAAAACATGGAAAGCCAAACTTGGACTTTAAGTTAAAAACAAAGTGAAAAGGACTGTTAGCAGTCCTTTTTTGTTGTCTTGAAACTACTGCCCATTTTTAAAAATGATAGGTATTCATTTTGCTCTAGAAAGGGGCTAGTGATGACCTCATCTGATAATTTGCTGTCCTCATCTGCACTTAAATAGCGCTTTTAAAGGCGTATTATTATAAATATTAAGAAAATAAATAAGGATATAAGTGAATTGATGGTTCACTTAAAGGAGTCTGACATGAATGCTAAAGTAAATATTTCTAATCGTGCTGGAGCAAGCTTCCCTGTACGTCGTATGGACTTTGAATTTGCTCAAGTCCCACGTTATTGGGCAAATTACGATGCAGGATTGACTCACTTTATGACAGCATTATCGGCTCTTTTTCCTGAAGGCGAGCAGTTCTTTGTAAATAGTACGCGTGCAGTGCGAAATGATCCTAAATTAGCTGACCCGGCTCTTCAAAAAGAAATAAGTGCTTTTATTGGTCAAGAAGCTATGCATTCTAAAGAGCATTTAGCTTTTAATGCTTCTGCGCAAGCATATGGATATGATGTTCGCAAAATGGAAAAGCAAACAGGTACAGTCATTAAAATGGGTACGGCAGTTGTAACCAAGTTAATGAAACCTTTTGGTTATACTAAAGAAATGATTGATTTAACCGGTACATGCGCTTTAGAACATTTTACATCGACGATTGCAGCTGAACTTTTACAAAATCCTGAAATTCAAGCCATGTTCCAAGATGACACTATGTATCACTTATGGATGTGGCACGCGGTAGAAGAAAATGAACATAAAGCTGTGGCATTTGATGTGTATACAAGCATGTATGGGCAAGGGCCAAAAGCTTATTTTATGCGCTCAACTGCTTTAATTATTGCAATGGCTTTAATCTTCGCAACTCAATCTTATTTTACTGCTAAATTACTCAAGACTGATGACAAATTAACTTGGAAAGACACCAAGTACATGCTTAAGTTTATGTATGGCCGTAAAGGTTTTATGACACGTCAAATTCCAGAGTTACTTGATTTCTTAAGACCAAAATTTCATCCAAATGATTCGGATACAACGGCTTTATTAGCAACTTGGCGTGAAAAGTTAGGGCTTTAACAAACGTATTAAAAAAAGAGCAATTTAATTGCTCTTTTTTTTTGCTCGTTTTTTTTATTTAAGTTTCTATAATACGTTTACTTTGAAATCTGAAAGTGTGTTGAAACTCATGATTCGTACTATGCAAGCCTCCGATATTGATAGTGTTGCTCAAATTGAGAAGCTTGTTCAGACACATCCATGGTCTAGGCAGCAATTTGTAGAGTCTGTGAACTCTTATCAATGTACGGTAATTGAGTTAAATCATAAGGTTGTTGGTTTTTGTATTTTACAACCTGTGTTAGATGAAGCGAATTTATTGCTTATGGCAATTGATCCTGAAATGCAAGGCAAAGGCTTGGGATATCAATTGTTAGATGCATCGATTGAGCGCTTAGAAAATCAACCTGTACAGATTTTTTTAGAGGTTCGTGAAAGTAATAAAGCGGCAATAGGGCTATACGAAAAAACAGGTTTTCATCAAATTGATGTGCGTCGCAATTATTACCCAACTCAAGAGGGTGGGCGTGAAAATGCCGTTATTATGGTAAAAAGCTGTACCGATGATTTCGCTTCTTTATTTTAAAATGGCTGTCTTGCTGCGGACTTAACAGCAAGACAGAATCGAGCTATTTAATAATTAAATTATTCCACTCAGAAGGTAATGTTGTCATGAGAGAGTTACCTAACTGATTGATCTCTTCAGGCGATAATGATCGATTTAAGCGGCGCCATTGCCCGTCTAGTAAAAGTTCTAGGGGGGTATATTGAGATTTATAATTCATTTTGGCTGAGTGTGGCACCCAATAGCCTAAATAAAGATATTCTAAACCAAGTGATTTTACATATTCGATCTGATTTAGAATCGAATAAACACCTAAAGATCTACGGTGTTCATCTGGGTCAAAGAAAGTATAGACCGCAGATAATCCATCATCCATTAAATCACAGGTAGAAACGCTAATAAGACGGTTATCTTTCCATAGTTCCAAGAAGAAACTATCTGTACAGCTATGAACTAGAAATTTTTCAAACTGATCTAAACTTGGTGGAAACATATCACCATCGGCATGGCGCTCGTTAATGTAACGTTCATATAGATCATAATGTATTTGCGCAGCTTGTCGGGTTGGCAGAACAGTCATAGTAAGGTCTTGATTTCGCTTCCATGATTTTTTTTGCATACTGTTCATTTGGAAGTCGGCAACTGGTACACGACAAGACAAACACTGTCTGCATAAATGACATTCAGGTCGATATACAAAGTCGCCACTACGACGAAAACCTAAACGAGAAAGCTCTGAAAGAGTCACTACATCAATTCGATGAATCGGGTCTAAAAAGACCATACGTGCTGACTTATTTTCTAAATAGCTGCAATCGTGAGGTGGGGTAATATAATATTGCAGATCATTTAAAAGGGACTTCGGGTGATATGATTTCATGATTGGTCCCTCCTGTTATCATTCCATTAATTTTGCATTTAATGCTATTGTTTTACTTGAAAATACACGTTCTTGATACTTTTTCCAATTGATACAGGGGTGAATAATTACATCTTGTAACGATTTAAGATATTCCTGCCGAGAAAGTGTACAAGCCCCAAGGCTAATTAAGTGACTATTTACCAGTTGGCAGTCGACCCAAGGAAGCTGATTTTCTTGACCGATTAACATTAAAGTATAAAAAGCCATTTTAGAAACATCGGTTTGAGTACTAAACATAGACTCGCCAAAACAACCCTTACCGATCGTTACCCCATATAAACCACCTACCAGCTGTTCGTCTTGCCAAACCTCTACGCTATAGCCATAACCTGCATCAAACATTGCACAATAACCCTGAATAATATCTTCGCTAATCCAAGTTTCGTTGGCATAGCTTCGAGGTAGTGAACATGAGCGGATGACTTGTTCAAAAGCACGATTTACCGTAATGGTGTAATCGTGCTTTTTCATGTTCCGAATGAGCGATTTACTTGGTTTATAGTTTTGAGGATAAATCACACAGCGTGGTTGAGGGCTCCACCAACAAATAGGTTCATCTTCATTAAACCAAGGGAAAAGTCCATGGGTATATGCTTCATAGAGCGTAGAAGGGGAGAGATCAGCACCAATACAAATTAGACCATGACCATCTGGATCGGCTTCCTCTGGATCTGGGAAAATATATTGAGATAGAGGTAGTGTGTTCATAAGACTAAAATAATATGTGCTTAAGGGTTATGCTATAAAAATTAATTTGAGGCAGCCAGTAATTATTATAAATGATAAAAAAACAGCCGTTATAAAACGGCTGTTTGAAATATCTAAACTTAAAGATTATCTAGATATTTTTCTGCATCTAATGCTGCCATACAGCCTGAACCAGCTGAAGTAATGGCTTGACGGTAGATACTGTCAGCAACATCACCAGCAGCGAAAACACCTGCTACAGAAGTTGCTGTTGCATTACCTGAAGTACCACTTTGTACTTGAATATAACCATCACGTAAGTTTAACTGGCCTTCAAACATTCCAGTATTTGGCTTGTGACCAATGGCAACGAATAAGCCTTGAACTTGGACATCTTGTTTGCTTTCATCTTTTGTAGATTTTAAGCGAACACCTGTTACACCAGTATTGTCGCCAAGAACTTCTTCAACTGCATGGTTCCAAACGATACTGATTTTGCCTTCTTTTTCTTTAGCAAATAAGTGATCTTGCAAAATCTTCTCAGAGCGTAAAGAATCACGGCGGTGAACAAGGGTTACATGTTCAGCAATATTTGATAAATAAAGCGCTTCTTCAACGGCAGTGTTACCACCACCTACAACCATTACTTTTTGGTTCTTATAGAAGAAACCGTCACATGTTGCACATGCGCTTACGCCTTGGCCCATAAACTTTTGTTCAGACTCTAAACCAAGGTATTGAGCTGTAGCACCAGTTGCAATAATTAATGCATCACAAGTGTACTCATCCATATCACCTTTAAGAACAAAAGGACGTACATTTAAGTCCACTTCATTAATATGGTCATAGACGAGTTCGGTTCCGAAGCGTTCAGCATGTGCTTGCATACGGTCCATTAAAGCAGGACCAGTCAAACCTTCAGGATCGCCCGGCCAGTTGTCAACTTCGGTTGTTGTTGTAAGTTGGCCGCCAAGTTGTAAACCAGCAATAAGTGTTGGTTTAAGATTTGCACGTGCTGCATAGACAGCTGCACTATAACCCGCAGGGCCAGAACCGAGAATAATTAACCGAGAATGACGAGCACTCATTGAGGGTATCCTTATTTATTTCGAGAATTTTGAAAATTATACGTGAAATTGCCGACCAATAGCGTGAAATCAATGTGGATAATATTGATCAGGACAATCGAATTAAGTTATATAACAATATAGAAGAGCCTTATGTTAACAACAACTGTAAAGAATCATGCACCTTTTTTGTAAGAACAGGTGCATAATATAAAGTTCATTCGTTGAAGATCTGAAATGTAGGTCTTCACATCTCTAAACCAATAATTAAATGGGTTACAGGACAGTATATGACTGCGGTGTCAAGTGTTTATGCACAGCGCTTATTGATGACATTATTCTTGGTCTCTTTTGGTATTTATATGTTTCTGGCGACAGTAACATATACGCCATTTGATCCGGGCTGGATGCATATTTCAAGTGATACTCAGCAAGTATCCAATGCAAGTGGTATTGCCGGTGCATGGATTGCAGATTTGCTGTTTGGCTTTTTAGGTTGGGCAAGTTTACTTATTCCAATTTTCCTATTTGTTGAAGCCATCCAAGTATGGTGGCCGCATAGTTTTCTAAACCGTCCATTCCGTTATGCTGCTCAATTCTTCTTAATTCTTGTTGTGTCGAGTTTGCTTTACTTACACTGGAATGTACCCGCAGATACTTTAGATAATGCGGCAGGCGGGATTATTGGTTATGAGTTGGGACAAAGCTTATCTCAACTGTTAACGATTTATGGTGCGACCTTATTTTTATTGGTTTTCGGAGTGGTATTGTTCACTTTGGCATTTGGGGTGCAGTGGAGCAAAACATGGGTTACGCTCAAAGCAATGCCAAGTTATTTACAAGATTTATTCTATAAGAACGTATCGCCAAATGAATCTGCTTATGACTTAACTACACAGCCTGCAAATAAAACAGCAACGGTAAAAGTTGCCGAGATGCCTAAAGCTGAAGTTAGTGATGAAGCAGAGCTAAATGTTCAGTCAGAAAAAACTCAAGCCAAAGCTAGCTCTACACGACACGATGAAATGGCGGAGCGTTTATTTGCCGATGTGTTAGCGAAAGAGCAAAGTCAGCCTGAAACTGTTGAAGAAAAACCAGCTCCTCAGCCAGAAAACTTTGAGCGTACACTTGAACAAGCTCAACAGCTTAAAAAAGACAGTGATCGTTTAGTGGCGACAGGTGAGGTTTGGCGTGCTTTACAGCGCGATGATGCAAGTCATAAGCAAGAAATTGATGCATTGTTAAGAGCTGCGGATGATTCAAATGAACATCCAAGTCATGAGCAATTCCAAGAAACGGCTTATCAGGCTAAACAAGCACAACCTCAAGCATCGAATAGTCATCAAGGTTTAGATTGGAATGATGATGAGATTTTTGATGAATTGCTTGCCGCAGTTCCAAATAGTAAAACTGCTACTGATGTACATACGCCGTTCGTTCAAGACCATTATGTTGAACCAGCAGTAGTACCGCAAACACCTCATACATCAGTTGAAACATCTGTACCTGTATCGAATTTAAATCAGCCACCTAAAAACTTATCAAATGAACAGGTGTTTGATGATTTCGATGACTTATTAATTGATGAAGATATTGCTCCAGCAACTCAACCGGTCAAAGCAAGTAGCTATGCGCAATCTTCAGCATTTGTAAAAGCACCTATTCAAACTACGATTGGTGCAGAGAAGCTTTCGAAAGAAGAATTTATTGAAGCTTGGCAAGAAACTGCCGGAAAGCCGGAAGATGATCTTGAAGATGAGTTCGATTTTGATGCGCCATTAACTGATGCATCTGGTCGACCAATGTCTCGTGCAATGCAAGTAGCCAAGAAGCGTTTAGATTTGCCAACATTACCGGGCTTTGAACTGCTTGATAAGGTTGATCCAAATAAGAAAGTTAACTTTACCGAAGAGCAGCTTTCTCGTTTGTCTGAATTGCTTGAGATTAAATTACAAGAGTTTAATGTTAAGGCTCAGGTCGTTGAAGCTCAGCCAGGGCCAGTTGTTACACGCTTTGAATTAGACTTAGCACCGGGTGTGAAAGCATCTAAAGTGACTAATATTTCCCGTGACTTGGCGCGTTCAATGTCTATGGCTTCTGTACGTGTTGTAGAAGTTATTCCGGGTAAACCATATATTGGTATTGAAGTACCTAATAGTGCCCGTGAAATGGTACGTTTGATCGAGTTATTGGAAACGCCAACATATCGAGATCCAAGCGCACTGATTAGCATGGCAATGGGGAAAGATATTTCTGGTAATCCAGTATTAACAGATTTAGCAAAAGCACCGCATATGTTAGTTGCGGGTACTACAGGTTCGGGTAAATCTGTTGCGGTTAACTCGATGATTTTATCGATGTTACTTAAATATACGCCAGACCAGCTACGTTTAATTTTAATCGATCCAAAACAGCTTGAACTTGCAAACTATAATGATATTCCGCATTTATTAACGCCTGTAGTGACTGACATGAAAGATGCAGTTAGTGCATTAAACTGGTGTGTAAATGAAATGGAGCGTCGTTATAAGCTTATGTCATTCCTTAAAATTCGTAAGTTAAGTGACTACAACCGAAAAGTTGAAGAAGCGATTGCAAATGGGGAAGACTTGATTGATCCAACATGGAAGCCAAGTGACTCAGCGACACAAGAGCGTGCACCTCGTTTAACACCGTTACCATCAATTGTAATTGTGGCAGATGAGTTTGCCGACATGATCATGCAAGTAGGTAAAAAAGCTGAAGAAATGATTACGCGTTTGGCGCAAAAATCTCGTGCTGCCGGTATTCACCTTTTGCTTGCAACTCAGCGTCCATCGGTAGATGTTATTACGGGTTTGATTAAAGCCAATATTCCAACTCGTGTAGCTTTACGTGTAAATAGTAAAATCGACTCACGTACTATTTTGGATGCAGGTGGTGCAGAAGACTTGTTAGGTCATGGTGATATGCTGTTCTTAGGGCCAGGTAAGATTGAGCCAGAACGTGTACATGGCGCATTTATTAGTGATGATGAAGTGAACCGTATCTGTGATGCATGGCGTGAACGCGGTGAACCTGACTATGTAGATGAGATCTTGACGCCATTTGATGAAGAACCTACATCTCGTGGCTTTGAAGAGGGTGATGGCGCTTCAGACCGTGATGCACTTTATGACCAATGCGTATCGTTTGTTCTAGAAACTCGAAAGGCATCTACATCTTCATTACAGCGTAAGTTTAGCTTAGGTTATAACCGTGCTGCCCGTATTATCGACCAAATGGAAGAGAACGGTATTGTGAGTGCTATGGGTGCCAATGGTAAGCGAGATATTTTAGTTTAATATCTTTACTTGAAATAAAGCCTCTTCGGAGGCTTTTTTTATAGTCCAAAATAATAGCCCTGAACTGAAAGTTTGAGATTTTATCAAATAGTAAAAAATGCTAATGTGTGCTTCTAAATAAAAAACAATGGAACAAATCAGGAGGACAACATGCTAGTCGCGTTAATTACGTTAGCTTTTATTCATTTTTGTGCGCTTATTACTCCAGGGCCTGATTTCTTTCTAGTATCGCAGACCGCGGTAAGCCGATCTCGTAAAGAAGCAATGCTGGTTGTAGCAGGAATAACAGCAGGCGTTATGTTTTGGGCATCTTTAGCACTGATGGGCTTAAATATTATTTTCGAGAAAATGGCTTGGTTAAAGCAAGGGTTACTCATCGCAGGTGGTTTGTACCTATGTTGGTTAGGCTATCAAATGTTGCGTTCAGCATTTTCAAAAAATCAGCAGGAAGAGGTTACGGCTGTTGAGTTGCCTAAAGCACCTTACTTATTTTTTATGAAAGGATTACTCACCAATTTATCAAATCCTAAAGCTGTAATTTATTTTGGTAGTGTGTTTTCTTTATTTTTAGCGAATCCTCAGCTTGATCAAGTTCATTGGTTACTTTTTA
Source organism: Acinetobacter sp. ABJ_C1_1 (assembly GCF_044684115.1). NCBI lineage: Bacteria > Pseudomonadati > Pseudomonadota > Gammaproteobacteria > Moraxellales > Moraxellaceae > Acinetobacter > Acinetobacter sp. ABJ_C1_1. The sequence goes on from NZ_JBITPU010000005.1 coordinate 145,299, forward strand.
TTATTGTGTCAGTTGAAACGATTTTATGGTTCTGCTTTGTGACGTTTATTTTCTCGTTACCGAGTTTCAGAGTGGCTTACCGTAATTTTTCAAAATGGATTGATGGTATTTCCGGTGGTATTTTTACCGTATTCGGTATTTTCCTGATTGGAAATCGCTAAATCCAGACAGTAAAAAAGCCTCTTAAAAGAGGCTTTTTTTATTTTTAAACTTAAGCAAACTTTGCTAAAACTTCTAAAAACGGCGCTGATTGACGTGGAAATTTAGCAATCACGTCATGAATGCGTTCGCCTTCAGGGTTTGTTGCATTGATGTCTCGTCCATCTGCAACAAATTTAGTCAAAAGACGTTCATAGTCATTTGGACGCATATGTTTGAAAGCATGGTAGAGCACGTGAAAATCTGCGTTCACACCATTTGGAGGAAGTTGGTTGAGGTAGGCAAAAACACGCTCATCGGACCATTCTTCATTGAAAGTTGCTGGCTGTGATAATGCCATGACAATCTCCTCATTTTAAAAAAGGCAAAATAACTTGCGTTATTTTGCCTTGATTCTGATTTGTTGAATAGTCAGAAATAGAATTATCGTTCTTCAGGTAAATTGATATTCATTTCTAACATTTCGATATTTGCTTCAGAACGAACTTGCATTTGGATATGCTGTTCGCCTACACCGCTTACATAACGACTCACCACCTGCATGATTTCTTTCTTCATTTGGTCAATCTTGTCTTGGCTTAAACGACGGCCTAAACCTTGTTCTGATGCAACAATAACTTTTAAACGATCTTTGGCAGTTTGAGCACTTGATGGTTTTTCTTCACTGCTAAATAATTTACTCCAGAATCCTGCCATATCTACGCTCCAAATAGTCGTGCTAACCAGCCTTTAGGTTGAGCTGTGATGTGTCGATAAGGGCGGTCTTCGCCAAGAAAGCGAGCAACCAAGTCATCATACGCTTGGCCAGCTTTAGTTTCTGAGTACAGAATAACTGGCTTACCTTCGTTTGATGCTTGTAATACACTTGGACATTCAGGAATAACACCTAATGTCGGTACGCGTAAAATATCTTTAGAAATATCATCAATCGTCAGCATTTCCTGACGGTCAGCACGTTCAGGGTTAAAACGTGTAATACATAAATGCTTACGTATACGTCCTTCGTTGTGTTCAACTTTTTTAGTTTTGCTGTCTAACATTCCGATGATGCGGTCAGAGTCACGTACTGAAGAAATTTCAGGGTTTGTCACAATGATTGCTTCATCTGCATGGTACATTGCTAAAATTGCACCACGCTCGATCCCCGCAGGTGAGTCACAAATAATGTAATCAAATTCTTGAGCAAGCTCATCAATTACACGAGCAACACCTTCGTCGCTCAAAGCATCTTTATCACGGGTTTGTGAAGCCGGCAAAATATAAAGGTTTTCGATATCTTTATCGCGAATAAGGGCTTGTTGCAGACGTGCTTCATTGTTAATTACATTGACGAAATCATAAACAACACGACGCTCACACCCCATAATTAAATCAAGGTTACGTAAGCCTACATCAAAGTCAATCACAACAGTTTTATGACCACGAAGGGCTAAACCTGTTGCAAAAGATGCACTCGTTGTAGTTTTACCTACACCACCTTTGCCTGATGTTACGACAACAATTTTGGCCACCGAATCCACTCCTATTATGGTCATACATACACCCTTAAAAGGGCTGTTTTTTGGTGATTTGTTTAATAAACTAAAGTTCTAGAGCTTCAAATTCAAGCTCTTGCTTTTCATTTAAATAAATATGTACTGGCTTTTTTACCACATGTTTAGGGATATCATCTGCGACACAATATGTTCCGGCAATGGAAACGAGTTCAGCCTCTAAAGATTGGCAAAAAATGCGTGCAGCAGCGTGCCCACCCGCACCAGCAATGACTCTACCACGAACCGTGCCATAAATATGTATATTTCCTGAAGCAATCACTTCAGATCCACTATTCATGCCAGCTTTTAAAATAATATCGCCTTGGTCTTGTACAAGAGATTGGCCTGTACGCAAAATTTCATCATGATAAGAGGTAATATGGGCAACTGCATTATTATTTAGTGGTTTTTTTGTTTCTGGTGAAGCTTGTGCAGGTGCCGGTTTCTCTACAATTGCAACTTGCTCTGTGGTTGCTTTGATGCGTTGTAATGGCTGGTCGGCTGGTAATACAGGGAACTGAATGGCGCGTGCCTCATCACCTAAAATGCCGTCAATGACCGCCATCGGTTGCAAACCTAAGCTTACTAACAGCTGAATTAAAGCAATAAGCTCTTGCTCAACTGTACTATCTATAATAACGACAGTTCCCTGATAGGAACCTTCATTTAGAATATTTGATAATTGCTGGCGGATCACATCATGATCATTCGTATCGAAGGTTATCCTGCTAAAGTTAACCATTCTGCCGGTAATCCGGATATCAGCCATAAGTCTTCCTTCAAGGCGTTAAAACGAGCTGTAATATCGTTAAGTTTATTGTAAATAGAGCAAATGCTAGAACAAATCGTGCCAATTCTCTAGCGTGTTTCATAAAAAATTAAGTAAATGCTTATTCTTTGATTCGATCACGCTCCGCAAGGGTTTGTTGCCATTGTTTGACTTTAACTTGTTTGCGAATTGCTTCAAGACTTTCAAATACCACAGACTCGACAAGTTGCTCAAGCTCACGGTTATTAATATTCACGTTACTTATTTTTTCTGAAATTAATTGATACATCGCATTGGGCTGATCTTTTGATCCTTCAATTAAAGGTTCAATTAAACCGGCACTGATATTTTCACCGAGTCGCTGACCAATACTTTGAATTTGCTGTTCGATACGGCCACCCACTAAAGGAATTAAGCGTAATAATTGGGTTAACTCTGGCGTATCTTCTATTGCTTGATCAACAATTTGTCCCACACCTTTTGTGATTGCAGGTTTTTGTTCTTTTAAAGCAGTTGCTAAAGATTCTTGCAATATAGAGGTTAGGGTAATCGTAAATTGTTCGCGATGATGATTAACCAACTCATGAATAATTTGCTTATGTGTTGAGCTAGTTTGAAGCTCATTACGAATGCCATCAATAACCGTAATAACAACACGGTCAGATAACTCTTCCATAACAACACGGTAATAAAATAGTCCAGTTTTTCTCCAGCTTTCAGGAATAACAGGATAACCTAGTTCATATAAGCGATACGCGATAATACCAGCACGAAATAAACGTAAAAAACGTAACTGAGGAATGATGGCTAAAATTTCATACCAGTGAATGAATGGAAAGAAAAACCAACGCTTGTGGTGTTTATAAATAATTGAAATGCCCCAGCGGACAACAAATTCAGTAATTAAAAAGCCAATAAACCAAGCTTCAGTCGTAATTACCCAAGGGTGTAAATAAGTTTTATAAAACGTAAGTACTTGGGGCAGGTGAATATGTTCAAAAAACCATGCCCCAATACTGCTCATTAAAAAGAAATTTGCTGCAAGACAGAACAGATTGAAAATAATGATAAACACCATAAAGATGTCATAAATCAAAAACAGCTTAAATGAAGCGCTGCTTGGGTCCATATGGTAATATTTTGCTTGTTTTCTGGAACTGTTCTGCATAGCTATAAATGCTTTTAATGAGTTGAAGTAGTATATCGAGCTTTCATTTGTTCGATGAGTTGATCTTTTTCAGTCCAGAGTTCATGTACCCATTGTTGAAAACGTTCACGGTACACTGGGTCATCTTCATAGTTACCGCCGAGTACCCAAGCTGGTATTTCAATTTTACGAAGATTTACCGCAATTTGTGAAACATCACCTAACCAGAAATCGCCATAACCCGGTACACCGTCAGGGTAGACAATGGTCATATCAACTAAAGCATCAATTTTGTCGCCCAAAATATTTAGAGCCAGAGCCAAACCGCCTGCTTTAGGTTTCAATAAATGTTTATAAGGCGAATTTTGTTGGTCATGTTTTTCCTGAGTAAAACGAGTACCTTCCAAATAGTTTAATAAAGTAAAAGGTTGACTCAAGAGCTGTTCACACGCTTTACGTGCTTCCATCATATCGCGGTCTTTAAGCTCAGGGTTTTTCGCAATTTGCTCTTTGGTATGACGTTTCATCATTGGGAAGCCTAAAATTTTAAAGGCTTGACCAACGAACGGAATAAAGATGAGTTCCCACTTGGTAAAAAAGCGGGTAAGGGGCATACGGGTTAAGCCGAAATACTGGTTTACGGTAGTATCCACCCAGCTTTGATGGTTACACGTCATTAAGTAACGGCCTTGCATACTTAAATCAAGACCTTCGTCGATCGTAATATCCCATTTTAAATTAGGTAGAACATGGTCAATGAGCCAATTATTGACACTGAGCCAGCTGTTTGTAATTTGAATGTTGGTTTCATCTACTTTGGATGATTTTTTAAATAACTTGGTTAAGCCTAAAGCCAATACAGGTGGTCCATGAAAAAAGGTGCTACCTGTGATGACTGTACCTACAGTGAGTCCACGTGTAATTTTTTTTAGCGCAGATTGCTTATTGGGTGCAGTTGACATATAAATGGCCCCGAATATCCAAAATCCATAGAAAGTTGTTCAACTATAACTATCGTGAAATGAAATACAACGATATCTTAGACAACAATGAAGAAATTGTGATGAGTGCACGTCTTAAAGTGCATCAAAATATTACAAAAAACTAACTAAACTGTTTATTATTAACAAAATATCAATGTTTTATACTTCCTTTTTGTTTCATTATTCACTCAACAACAAAACACTCAAAGTGAGGAGGCATGCAATGCGTGCATTAGTTATTTCAACAGTGGTAGGGGCAGCAGTAGTACTTTCTGGTTGTCAAACAACAGGTAACAACCTTGGTGGCGTTGAATACGATAAAGCCGCATTAGGTACATTAATCGGTGCAGCAGCTGGTTACGGTATTTCTAAATCAAGTGCAAACTCTAGCCGTCAAAACAACCGTGCTGCGGCAATCGGTGCAGTTCTTGGTGCAGCTGGTGGTTTATACCTTGACCAAAAAGAGAAAAAATTACGTCAACAAATGGCTGGTACTGGCGTAGAAGTTGGTCGTAACCCAGATGGTTCTGTTCAATTGATCATGCCTGGTAGCATCACTTTTGATACAAACAAATCAAACATCAAGCCAAACTTCTATGCAACTTTGGACAAAGTAGCGCAAACATTGGCTGAAGATAACAAGAGCGCGATTTTGGTAACTGGTTACACAGATAACACTGGTAATGACTCTATCAACATCCCATTATCTCAATCACGTGCTCAATCAGTTAAAAGCTATTTAGCTGGTAAAGGCGTTCCATCTAGCCGTATCGATGCACAAGGTTATGGTTCTTCTAACCCAATCGCAGACAACTCAACTGCTTCTGGTCGTGAACAAAACCGTCGCGTAGAAATCAGCATTTATGCTAAACAATAAGATTTAGTTTATTGTTTCAAAAACCACCTTCGGGTGGTTTTTTTATGGGTGCAGTACAAGAAATAATCACGACATTCTGCGGCGCATAAATTGCATTATTAGACATCATTTATACATATCCGTAGATTTACTATTGGGATTCTAAAAAAGAGATGACTATAATCATGCTCGAAAAATTAAGAGGTAATACACGATGTCATCTGCCAGTCAACTGAACAACAAGCAAGAAGAAGCCATGAAATATACTCAAGGCCCTTTATTGGTGCTTGCTGGCGCTGGTTCAGGTAAAACATCGGTAATTACGCGTAAAATTGCCTATTTGGTGCAACATTGCCGTATTCCTGCGCATCGTATTACAGCGATGACCTTTACCAATAAAGCTGCACGTGAAATGAAAGAGCGTGTGACCAAGCTTTTATCTCGTGAAGAAGCAAAAGGTTTATCCGTTTCGACTTTCCATACTTTTGGTTTAAATCTTTTACGTTTAGAACTTAAAAATTTACCTTTAAAAGCTAATTTTTCGATTTTGGATGCAGATGACTGTAAACGCATTTTGATGGATTTGATGCATCGCGATAATTTGTCGGGTGCGGAGAGTAAAGAATTAATTGCCAAGGCAATGAAGAAAATTTCAGATTGGAAGAACGATCTGATTTTGCCTGAACAAGCACATTCGACGTGTGAAACTCCTGAAGATGTGCAGTTTGCTCACCTTTACCAACTTTATGAACGTAATTTACGTGCCTACAATGCTGTCGATTTTGATGACCTCATTGTTATGCCAACCCGCTTATTACAAGAAAATGCAGAAGTACGTGACAAGTGGCAAAACCGTGTTCGTTATTTATTGGTCGATGAATATCAAGATACCAATACCGCGCAATATATTTTAGTGAAATTGTTGGTTGGTGTAATGGGGCAGTTTACAGCTGTGGGTGATGATGACCAGTCGATTTACGCATGGCGTGGAGCGAAGCCTGAAAACATGGCTTTGCTTAAACAAGATTTCCCAAATTTACATATTATTAAGCTTGAGCAAAATTACCGCTCAACCAGCCGTATTTTGAAAGCTGCGAACTGTGTAATTCAAAATAACCCGCATATTTTTGATAAGAAATTGTGGAGTGATAAAGGGCATGGCGAGGTCATCCGAATTATTACCTGTCGTAATGATGATGATGAAGCAGAACGTGTAGTCAAAGACTTACTGACTCATAAACTGATGAATGGTAAGAACTGGAAAGATTACGCTGTGTTATACCGTGGAAACTTTCAGGCACGTGTATTAGAAACCCAGCTTCGCCAAATGCAAATCCCGTACAAACTCTCTGGCGGTACATCGTTCTTCGCTCGTGCAGAAATTAAAGACGTGATGAGCTATCTGCGTTTGATTATTAACCCTGAAGATGACAGTGCTTTCTTACGTATTATTAATACCCCTAAACGTGCGATTGGCCCAGTTACTCTTGAGAAGCTAGGTTTATTTGCCCAAGAAAATAATTTGTCTTTACTTGGTGCTTCTTCTGACCAACGCTTAAGCATGGTCCTTCCTAAAAAAGCAGAAACTCAATTGCATGAGTTTGCGGACTTTATCGCGACGTTTACGCGTGAGTTGCTAGAAGATGATGAGCCTGTGCCTAAAGTTCGTCAAATGATGAATGAAGCGGGTTATATCGACTATATTCGTGAACAGTCAGCAACACCTGCTCAAGAGAAAAGTAAGCTCGATAACATCGAGAATTTATTTACCAGTATTCAAAATCTGATTAATCGTGCAGAAGATGTTGATGAAAAGAACATTGAAAGCGTCATTCGCAAACTAGTATTACTTGACCTGTTAGAACAGCAGCAAGAAGAAGAGGACACTGACAAAGTAAACCTACTTACTTTGCATGCAGCAAAAGGTTTGGAGTTCCCATATGTGTACATTATGGGACTTGAAGAAGAGCTTTTACCGCATAAAAACTCGATCGCAGCTGAAACCATTGAAGAAGAACGCCGTCTTATGTACGTGGGTATTACCCGCGCACGTCAGGGCTTAACTTTGACTTTGGCAGAACAGCGTAAAAATGGTGGTCAAATGAAACAAATGACCCCAAGCCGTTTCCTTGATGAGCTTCCACAAGACGAACTCGAATGGTTAGGGCGTAAAAAGAAAATTGCAGCAAATGTTGATCCTAAAGAACAGGCTCAACAATATTTGGCAAATTTAAAAGCTTTATTAAAGCGTTAATTTTTTTAATTTTTAGGAAATCCCATGAAAGTTCAAGTTAAATTGCTCGATCCGCGTTTAGGTAAAGAATGGCCTTTACCTTCATATGCAACAGCAGGATCAGCAGGTTTAGATTTACGTGCCTGTTTAGATGAAGCAATTGAAATTGAACCAGGCCAAACTGTATTAGTTAAAACAGGTATGGCAATTTATATTCATGATGTGAATTTTGCTGGTTTAATTTTACCGCGTTCAGGTTTAGGCCATAAACACGGTATTGTTCTTGGTAATTTAGTTGGGTTAATTGACTCGGACTATCAAGGTGAATTGATGGTTTCAGTTTGGAACCGTGGTCAAACGACATTCCGTTTAGAACCGGGCGAGCGTTTAGCACAATATGTTTTAGTCCCAGTTGTTCAGGCTGAGTTTGAACAAGTAGAGGAATTTGAAGAAACTTTACGCGGTGCGGGCGGCTTTGGTCACACTGGTAAACAATAATTTACTTATAAAAAATAGTGAAAAGAAACGCCTGTTTTACAGGTGTTTCTTTTTATACCTTGAATGTTACAATGAATTATATTACAACACGCTTTACTCATACTCTTTTAACTTTTTTAGCAAATACCCTTTTGAATACTCTATGTTTTTGCGATAGATCAGATTGATCTTTAAATAGAAGATACGCTATGAATGTAAGACACTCATTCCCAAAAAATATTTTCCGTGCTTACGATATTAGAGGCAAACTTTCTTATTTAACTACGGACGTCGTCCGTTCAATTGCCTATGGATTGGCACAACAATATAAACAAGCAGAACAAACTCAACTGGTCATTGGTTATGATGCCCGCCTTACCAGCCCAGCTTATGCGCATTTAATCGAAGAGATATTGGTAGAGCAGGGTTTAACTGTTACAAACATTGGTTGCTGCTCGACCCCGATGATGTATTACATTGCACGTGAGTTTGGTGGTAACGGAATTATGGTAACCGCTAGCCATAATCCGAAATCAGATAATGGTATTAAATGGATTTTAAGAGGTGAACCTCCATCTCCAGAAATGATTCAGCAAGTCGGTGAGTTTGCCCAAACGTATGTTCCGACTCATCCAATTTCATTATTAGAATTATCAACTCCTCAATTTAAATCAGAATTTTGCAAAAAATACCAACAGGCTCTCTTTAACGATATTCAACTCAAACGCCCATTAAAAATCGTATTAGATGGTTTACATGGTTCGGCAGGGCATTGTGCGAAACTGGTACTTGAAAAAATGGGTTGTGAAGTCATTGCCTTACGTACTACTCCAAATGGCGAGTTCCCTGACCATGCGCCAGACCCTTCACATGCTGCCCATTTAAAAGAATTACGAAAAACGATTATTGAGCAAGCTGCCGATATTGGTATTGCGCTTGATGGTGATGGTGATCGTGTCGTATTACTCGATGAGAAAGCCAACATACTTACAGCTGACCGTTTATTGTCGCTATTTGCACAAATGTGTCTGGAACAACAACCAGATAAAGAAATCGTATTTGATGTGAAATGCTCACTGATGGTGCAAAGAACCGTAGAGCGACTCGGTGGTAAACCGAAAATGATTCGTACGGGTAGTAGTTTCCTCCGTTCTTATTTATCTAAGTCCAAAGGTCATGCCATTTTTGGTGGTGAATATGCTGGCCACTATGTGTTTAATGACGGACGCGGTTTTGGATATGACGATGGTATATATGCTGCACTGCGCGTAATGGAATATTTCACCGAGTCTAGTGCGGCAACAGTTTCAGATTTATTTTCTATTTATCCTGAAAGATGCTGTACCGAAGATACCTATATCAGTACTCACCAATCAGACCCTAAGCATGTATTGCAAGATATTGAAATTTTGAGCCATCGTTTAGGCGCTCATATTAGTAAAATTGATGGCGTACGTCTTGATTTTGATGATGGTTTTGGCATTATTCGAGCATCAAATACGGGTGAGTATTTTACCGTAAGATTTGATGCTGATAGTCCTTTGCGTTTAAAGGAAATTCAGCAAAAATTTATTGATATGTTGCAAGAGCGTTACCCGCAAATTGCACAAGAACTTTCTGAGGCCTAATAAGGAGAGGCGCAATGCCACAACATCAGCATCTTGGCGTCGACAAAGCAAAAATCTTGATTGAAGCTTTGCCATATATTCAACGTTTTTCTGGTAAGACGCTGGTGGTGAAATACGGTGGTAATGCGATGACTGATCCGGAATTGGAAAGTTCATTCGCTCGCGATATCGTTTTACTTAAAACTGTGGGTTTAAACCCGGTTGTTGTACATGGTGGCGGCCCACAAGTTGATTCTTTCTTAAAACAATTAGGCCGTGAGTCTGATCGTATTGATGGTATGCGTGTGACCGATCAAGCCACTATGGAAGTGGTTGAAATGGTCCTAGGCGGTAGCGTAAACAAATCTATTGTTAATTTGATTAATAAACATGGTGGACGTGCAATTGGCTTGACTGGTCAAGATGGCAATCTATTACGTGCCCGTAAATTATTAATGGAAAAGCACGAAGAAGACGGTTCTATCAAACATATCGACTTAGGTATGGTGGGTGAAGTAACTGGGGTAAAAACAGACGTATTAGAGATGTTTACCCAAAGTGACTTTATTCCGGTTATTGCACCATTGGGTGTCGATGAAAAAGGTAATACCTACAACATTAATGCTGACTTGGTCGCTGGTAAGGTTGCTGAAGCATTAGGCGCAGAAAAATTAATTCTGCTTACGAATATTACTGGCGTATTAGATGAAAACAAAAATCTCTTAACTGGTTTAACCACACAAGAAGTTGACCGTTTAATCGAGACAGGCGTGATTTACGGCGGAATGATTCCTAAAGTAGGTTGCGCGCTTGATGCCGTAAAAGGCGGTGTTGTGAGTGCACACATTGTAGATGGTCGTGTACCACATGCAACATTACTTGAAATCTTTACAGATCACGGTGTGGGTACGCTCATTTCTAACCGTTCAAATGCATCTCACTAAAGTGAGTATTTTGATTAAAAGACCACGCTAAGTGGTCTTTTTTTATGTCATTTAATTTTGGTCATTTTTTTGTCATGAGCTTTGACTAGTGTAAGGGGTGTCACTAGGAGCGTTCATTATGCTGGAAAAATTTAATCAATATCGCCAAACGTGGACTTTACCTCTAAATCGTCATAAGACTACGAATCAAACACAATTTCGCTTTGAATGGGTTGATAATTTAAAAGAATTACAAGATGTACAACGGTTTCGCGCACAACAATTTAGTAAACAATTCGGTATTCATTTTGAAGATAACTTAGATCAAGATATTTACGATTTTAGCTGTGAGCATGCAGTATTACGTGAGAAATGGACGGGAGAGATAGTGGCTTATACGCGACTCAAGCTCTTTCAAGGCCATGAAATAGCGCAAAGCTATAGTGCTCATGAGTTTGATATTGTTCCTCACTTATCGCATTTGCCAAATGTATTAGAAATAGGGCGTACCTGCGTACATCCACGTTTTCGTAATGGTAAGGCACTTTCAACGTTATGGCTGAATCTAGCACCTAAAGTGTTGTGGTCAATGCGAGCTAAATACTTGATGGGCTGTGTAAGTATTCACCTGCAAGATAATTTGGCCAGAGCGTACTATACGCACCGCCAGATTCAACAATTACCAGACAGCAAAACCATCGATATTCGTTCTAAAAAAATTTATGAACCTGAATATCCAGAGTTCAGTTTTCCTCAAGATGAACGTATGCCAAAACTGTTCCAAATGTATTTGAGTATGCAATCTAAACTGTCTAAAAATGCCTTTTTTGATGCTGAATTTAACTGTCTCGATTATTTTGTATTTTTGGAAGTAAATAAAATCGCGACTTCCTTTGTAATGAACAAAATGGCTCAACGATAAAGATATCTTATATTTTGTAATAGCGAGCGCATATTGGGATTTACAAGCTATTTTACTCTCATGCACAATAGTATGTATGAGGTAATGAAGCGAAAAGTTTAGAACAATATGTGCCAGCTATTAGGAATGAATTGTGCAACACCAACGGATATCACTTTTTCTTTCCGTGGTTTTTCACAGCGCGCAGGAATTACCTCGGACCATAGTGATGGTTTTGGTATAGCCTTTTTTGAAGACAAGGCATGCCGTTTATTTGTAGACAACCAGTCTGCGGTTGAATCTCCAATAGCTGATCTTATTCGTAACTATCCCATCAAATCACGTAATGTAATCGCCCATATTCGTAAGGCGACTCAAGGCAAAATCACGCTTGAGAACTCACATCCTTTTATTCGTGAGTTATGGGGACGTCACTGGATTTTTGCCCATAATGGTGATTTACATGATTTTAATCCACCTTTGAGCGGGCGTTTTACACCTGTAGGAAATACAGATAGCGAAAGAGCATTTTGTTATTTACTCGACCAACTCGTAGAAGTATTTGGTTATGAAGAGCCAAGTCTTGAACAGATATTTGAAGTGTTAGAGAAAATTTCTCCGCAAATTGCAGAATATGGCACATTTAATTTCTGTTTATCTAATGGTAAAGCATTATTTAGTTATGCCATTACTAAATTACATTGGTTAGTTCGTGAATATCCATTTAATAATGCACATTTAATTGATTTAGATGTCGAAGTTGATTTTAGTCAGGTGACTACTCCTGAAGATCGAGTTGCAGTAATTACTACTGAGCCTTTAACACATAATGAAACTTGGACAGCTTATCAACCCGGTGAAATGATTTTATTTCAACATGGTCAGCCTATAAAAAAATCAATAACACATGTTGAAAGATTAATACGTGAAGAGAAAAACCCTGAACTTAAACGTATTACTCGGGCAGACCAATATTAATTTTTAAGTAAATGAGTGTAAATGCTTAATTAATATATATATTTGCTTAATTAATGATAAAGTATTTTGTTTAAAAAATACTTTATTGTTTTAGTCGGTTAATATTATTTAATTTATTAAAAATCAGATACTTAATTCATTATCTATTTTTATTTATATAAAGCCGACGAAATAGGTTTGTTTTTATTTATACCCTTTAAAGATAAGATGCGGCTTATGCAACAGTCATTGAACATCATTGGGGGTGGTGTATGAAAATGAAATGGGCTTCAGAATATAATACGGGTATTGATGTTATTGATGAGCAACACAAACGGATTCTTGATTATATTAACGAAATTGATGATGTAAAAGATGATGAAGATAGACGTCGTATTAAGGATGTTTTAGATAACATTATTGATTATACGCAGTCACATTTTACCTTTGAAGAAAGTTTGCAAGAAGAAGCTGATTATAAATATAGAGTACCTCATAAACGTGTACATGACTTGTTTATTAAGAAAATAGAGTTATACCGAGAACGTTTTGAAATGGGACATACGATTGAAGCTGAATTACAAGAGATTTTGGCTAAATGGTTAATTAATCATATTCAACATGATGATGCTGATTATGTGGGAGCAGTAAAAGAAAATATGATGGGGATTATTAGAGAAAAAGAAAAGAAGAAAGGAAAGAACTGGTTCGCCCGTTTTTTCTCATAACTCTAACTCGAAAAACTCTAATATACAGTTAGCGCGGCAAACTATCGTTTCGGTGGTTTGCTTTTTTTATGGCGCAAACTTTGATTTTCATGCATGAGACGGGCAAAATATCTAAAGACTTTTTCAAGGAATGCATAATGCAGGACATACCTATGTCACGTTGGTTATCGCCTCTTATGGCGTTTTGCTTATCTTTTGTCATCATGGCCACTTTGGCACCAACCATGGGCATCCAGATTGATCGTCAGCTCGATTTCTGGTTATTGTGGTTTGGCACAATGTTGTTATTGGCATTACCAGTTTGTTATTTGGAAATTGCTTTAGCAAAACGATCTAAAACAACCGCTTTAAATGCGTTATCGAGTTTAACTCGTGAAGCAGATAGCTCGCCTAAATGGCGCGTGGTTGGCTGGCTTGCTGTTGTTTTTATTCCTTTCTTGGCGGGTAATGTGCTGAGCACCGCAAGCAATATATTAGTTGCGCAGTTTGCTCCAAGCATTTCAGGTCAAATCATTTTTGCAGGCCTTGCAGTTGCTGCCTTGGTCTTATCATTTATTCCTCGTCAAATTCTTGTTTTGTTAATGACCTTAGGGGTAATCGCTTCTATCGTGTTAGCAAACATGATGGGTACGACTTTACAGCCTTGGCATTGGACCAATGTAGAGTTTAAAGAGTGGGGTAATGCAACCGTACTTGCGCTTGTAGCGAGTGGTTTAGGTTTAGGACTTTACTGGCAAAATAGTGTCGGCACTGTTCAGACTCAAGAAGGTGCAACTAAAACTGTTCTTCCAATTTGGTTGGCTCAGCTCATCGCTGTAATTGCTTTTGGTTTCTTCTCGCTTCAAGCTCAATTACCTGTCCTTACGTGGATATTTACAGGTGTGATGACCTCAGCGTTATTTGTGCAATTGGCAAGAGAGCAACTTGCTCAGCGTCAGCTTATGCCTGTTTTACAATGGGTAATTCTTGTTGTTGCGATTGCAGTTTGGGCGGTGCCTGAACTTCATCACTTATTTACGCTTGTTCTTATGCTTTGGGGCTTACTCATTAGTTTGATCTATGCAATTTTTGCAGGTTGGATTATGAAAATTAGTCACTTACGTAAATCGATGAATTTCAGCAATGAGCTTTTCTATAATTTATGGCGTATTGCTGTACGTATTGTATTGCCACTTTCAATTATTGTGGCAATGATTGCTGTAATTGGGCAAAGTATCTAATGGAACGCATTCAACAAGTTTGGGTGGCGTTTGCGGCGCCAGAGCAACAGTTCCTAATCTCTGTTCTATTTGAACAGGGAATGACTGCTTCACAGGCAGTTCAAGTTAGTGGTTTATCAAGTCAAGTTGATTTGCCTGAACCACTTCAGCTCGGTGTTTTTGGTGTAAAAGTAGAAGCTAATACAGTACTACAAGCAGGTGATCGAGTTGAGGTTTATAGACCTTTAACGATTAATCCAAAAGATATTCGCCGGAAACGTGCCGCGAAGAATCCTGTGGGCAGATACATTAAAGGCAATCGCTTTAAGCAATCAGCTCAATAAGCAAAACCCCTCAAGTTTTTTCACTTGAGGGGTTTCTTTTTATTAGAAAAAACGATTATAGTGGTGGGGCAGTTAAGATCGCCTCTTTAGAAGCAGGTAAACCTGGTTGCGATTCTGGAATAGTTTCTAAACCTTCAATTTTAGTTACAGTTCCAGTTCCATCAAAGTAAATTTTTAAATGCTGACCATGTGCTGCGGGGATTTTCGCTTTTTTAGCATATGTTCCCGGGATATAGTTGTAGATATAGTCCCAACGTTGTGGATTGAGGGGATCAGTCACTGTTGGGCTACCAAGCAAAAAGCGCACTTGCTGGAAATTCATGCCGACTTGTACTTGAGAGGCTTGAGCTTTAGTCAATGGAGTCCCTTGAGGAATATCAACCTTATATACACCAAAGATTGAACAACCAGCTAGGAGTGAAGTGACGAATAACGTCAGCATGAGTTTTTGCATTTTGCTACACTATCCCAATAAATTATGATGCATTTGATCAAAGGATAGATCATACTTCATATAAATTCTATTGCCTATTCCAACTTGAGATTTGTTGAGAGACCTTTTTTCATGCCTATTTCCAATCAAGATTTGCGCAAAGCTGGACTTAAAGTTACCCTTCCACGAATTAAGATTTTGGAATTATTAGAAAATTCAAAACAGCATCATCTTAGCGCTGAAGATATTTACAAGACTTTGTTAGAGCAAGGGGAAGATGTCGGACTTGCGACAGTTTACCGTGTGTTAACACAATTTGAAGCTGCGGGCATTATTCAACGTCATCATTTTGAAAATAACCATTCTGTTTTCGAAATTATGCAAGAAGATCACCACGATCACTTGGTTTGCCAAAACTGTAACAAAGTTATTGAATTTACTAATGATGTTATCGAGAAAGAACAGCATTCTGTAGCAGAACAACATGGGTTCACCTTAACGGGTCACTCATTAAATCTCTATGGTTACTGTAATGAACCTGAATGTCAGGATGCACTGCGCAAGAAATAATCGTTTTCACATAAAGAAAACAAATAAAAAAGGAAGGTTACGTTTAACCTTCCTTTTTTTATGAAGAAATTACTGACGGTCGAAAGTTAAATGCTGTTTTTCGTCTGTAATTTGATCAGGACCTTCATTTGCAAGCTTAATCGTTAAACGTAAATCGTTTGGTGAGTCGGCATGTTTAAGGGCATCTTTATAAGTAATTTGGCCTGCTTTATATAAATCAAATAAAGCTTGGTCAAAGGTCTGCATCCCCAGTTCACGTGAGCGTTTCATTAAATCTTTAATTTCATGAATTTCGCCTTTACGGATATAGTCTGAAATTAATGGTGAGTTAATTAAAATCTCAATCGCTGCACGACGTGAATTACCGTCTGGTGTTGGAATAAGCTGCTGTGCAATCATGGCTTTTAAGTTAAGCGATAAGTCCATGTAGAGCTGACTATGTCGGTCACTTTCAAAGAAGTGAATAATACGGTCGAGCGCTTGGTTAGCGTTGTTGGCGTGCATGGTAGCTAATACAAGGTGACCTGTTTCAGCGAAGCCAATTGCATAGTCCATCACTTCACGCGAACGGATCTCACCAATTAAGATGACATCGGGTGCTTGTCGTAACGTGTTTTTTAAAGCAATTTCGAATGAGTCAGTATCGATACCGACTTCACGTTGTGTAATAATGCAGCCCGCATGTTCGTGAATAAACTCAATTGGGTCTTCAATGGTAATGATATGGCCTTTGGAGTTATGGTTACGATGGCTGATCATTGAAGCCAATGAAGTCGATTTACCAGTACCTGTTGCACCTACGAAAATAATAATGCCACGTTTGGTCATCGATAAATCTTTAAGCACAGTGGGTAACTGTAAGTCATCAATTGAAGGAATTTTAGTTTCAATTCGACGTAGTACCATGCCCGGCATATCGCGTTGCTGAAAAGCACTCACACGAAATCGCGCCGTTTTATCGCGGTTCATAATGGCAAAGTTACATTCACGAGTGTCTGCGAATTCTTTACGCTGTTTGTCACTCATGATGGAATGTAAGAGTTGACCAATTACTTCGCCTGAAAGACTATTTTTTGAAATTGGAACAATTTGCCCGTTAATCTTCATTGATGGTGCAACGCCATCTGTAATAAAAAGATCCGATGATTTTTTCTCAACCATCAGGTTGAGCAAGTCATTAAAATCCATAATTGTATTCTCGCTGTTTTGTTATTTTTATAGGAATGATTCAGGCTGTTTCGCCGCTGTACGAGCCGTTTGCGGGCTAATTACACCACGAGACACCAAGTTTTTTAAGCTTTGGTCGAGGGTCGTCATACCATGGTTGGCACCTGTCTGAATAGCTGAATACATTTGTGCGACTTTGTTTTCACGAATTAAGTTACGAATGGCAGGAATACCAATCATGATTTCATGTGCTGCCACACGACCACCGCCATTCTTTTTAAGTAGGGTCTGCGAAATAACGGCTTGTAAAGATTCAGACAACATGGCACGAACCATGTCTTTTTCTTCGGCAGGGAATACGTCAATTACACGGTCAATGGTTTTTGCAGCTGACGTGGTGTGAAGCGTACCAAATACCAAGTGACCTGTTTCGGCAGCAGTAAGTGCTAATCGAATCGTTTCAAGGTCACGCATCTCACCGACCAAAATAATATCAGGGTCTTCACGTAGTGCTGAGCGAAGTGCTTCATTAAAGCCATGTGTATCACGGTGTACTTCACGCTGGTTAATCAGGCATTTCTTGGACTGATGTACAAATTCGATTGGGTCTTCAACCGTTAAAATATGGTCATAACGGTTTTCATTAATATAGTCCATCATTGCCGCAAGCGTAGTTGATTTACCCGAACCTGTTGGCCCTGTCACCAGTACAATCCCGCGAGGATAGTCGCAAATATCTTTAAAGATTTGACCTAAGCCTAAATCTTCCATGGTGAGTACTTTAGATGGAATGGTACGAAATACTGCGCCAGCACCACGGTTTTGGTTAAATGCATTCACACGGAAACGTGCAACATTAGGTACTTCAAAAGAAAAGTCAGTTTCAAGTTTTTCTTCATAGTCACGGCGCTGTTTATCGTTCATGATGTCATAAACAAGACGGTGGACATCTTTATGTTCTAAGGCTGGTAAGTTAATACGACGAACTTCACCATCGACACGAATCATTGGTGGCATGCCAGCAGATAAGTGTAAATCGGACGCGCCATTTTTCACAGAGAAGGCGAGTAGCTCTGTAATATCCATAATTTCCCCAAGTAAATTAAAATATGTCATTATTTTGTAGAATAATATACGGCTTTCACCGAGGCTTACCAACACCTCGCTTTAGGTGAAAAGCAAAAAAGTTTTTTGAAAATGAGAACCTTGTCAATGAATTACCTGCAAGATGCGCGACAGCACGTATTACAGCAAATCAGAACTGCTTGTGAACATGCTCAGCGTGCGCCTGAAACTGTGCAACTTTTAGCCGTATCAAAAACACATCCAAGTGAAAGATTGCATGAAATGTATGCAGCAGGGCAAAGGGCATTTGGTGAAAATTATTTACAAGAAGCTTTGGATAAAATTGAAGCTCTGCATGACTTAGACATTGAATGGCATTTTATTGGGCATGTTCAACGCAACAAAACTAAGCATTTGGCTGAAAAGTTTGATTGGGTACATGGTGTAGATCGTTTGATTATTGCAGAGCGTTTGTCTAACCAACGTGGTGATGACCAAGCTGCACTTAATATTTGTTTGCAAGTGAATATTGATGGCCAAGACAGTAAAGATGGCTGTGCGCCGGAAGAAGTTGCCGAGTTAGTTGCTCAAATTAGTCAACTGCCGAAAATTAAACTACGTGGCTTAATGGTCATTCCGGCACCGGACAATACTGCAGCTTTCGCAGATGCTAAAAAGCTATTTGATGAGGTGAAAGAGCAACACGCTCATGTGCAAGACTGGGATACATTAAGCATGGGAATGTCGGGTGATTTAGATGCCGCAATTGCCGCAGGTTCGACCATGGTCCGTGTAGGTACAGCTTTGTTTGGTAAGCGTGACCCGATTGAGAAAAAATAACTTTTACGGGTTAGCTAAATATTTTGTGGTGGAACTGTAATCAGTTAATTTAAATTTAATTTTCCTCATTTATAAACCAGATATTTTAATATTTGAGTGTGTAATGTATGGATTTGTTGCATGTTTTCATTCTGGCAGTCATTCAGGGGTTTGCTGAATTATTGCCAGTTTCTAGTTCCGCACACGTTATTTTAGCTGAAAAGTTAATGGGGTATGATCCATCTGCACCTGACATGACATTCTTACTTGTAATGTTGCATACAGGTACGATGTTTGCAGTGATCGTTTACTTTTGGAAATCTTGGAAAAAAACTTATTTTTCTTCTTGGGAAAGTTTTAAAAAACAAGCCTTCTATATTATTTTGGCAACCCTAATTACTGGTGTACTTGGTTTAGCGCTCCAATCTATTATTAAACATGTGTTTTTCGGTGGCGCGAGCAGTTTCGAAATTGAGCATTTGTTTAGTAACTCAAAACTCATGGCTGCTGCACTAATTTCAACAGGTGTCCTGATTATTTTATCTTCGCGTTTAGATCGCGGACAATCGGGTGAAATCAGTTTGCGTAGTGCTTCTATTATTGGGGCAGTACAGGCGTTATGTTTACCTTTCCGTGGTTTTTCACGTTCAGGTGCAACCATTTCTACAGGGCTATTTTTAGGTGTATCTCGCCAAAAGGCTGAAGAGTTCAGTTTTGCGTTGGCTGTGGTATTAACACCAGCAGTAATTTTAAAAGAATTATATCGTTTAGTTCACGCTCAAGGCTTACAAACCGTAGCTCATGGACAAGTGTTCCATTCGATGGTTCTAAGCTTGTTGGGTATGTGCTTTAGCTTTGGTGCTGGTCTTTTGGCATTGAAATGGTTGTCTTCATGGTTAGAACATGGCCGTTGGCATTTGTTCGGTCTGTACTGTATTGGTTTTGCGATTGTCGTACTCTGCGTGAATTAATTCTTTTATGTTTTAAAAATAAAAAATTAGTACATGACCATACAAGAAACAAAGGGGCGTAAATAATACGCCTCTTTGTTATATAAGATTCAATCAAATTTAAGATAGGAAATCTTGGTAAGTTAACCCACGACCTCAATTGTACTTGCGCCAGCACCAAGTGGTTTCACTTGAATTTGTACAGGAATACGCTCATGCATTTCTTGAATATGTGAAATGAGAATGACCTGACGACCCTGATTTTGCAATTGATCCAAAGCATTCATAACCATATGCAAAGATGAGGCATCCAAAGTACCAAAACCTTCATCAATAAACAGCGATTCAATTTTCATTGAACCCGAGGCCATATTGGCAATGGCTAAAGACAAAGCCAGCGCAGTTAAGAATGACTCACCGCCAGATAAAGAGGCAACAGAGCGGGTTTCTCCATCCATGTCATGGTCAATAATCGCAAGACTTAAAGATTGATCTAAACGTTTTAACGTATAACGCTGAGAAAGCATCGCCAGTTGTTGGTTGGCATGTTCTACTAAAATATCTAAATGATATTGCTGAGCGTAGTCGCGGAACTCTTTACCTTTGGCGTCACCAATCAAACCTGAAATTTTGCTCCAGCGATGTTCTTCTTGCTGAATGTTTTGAATTTGTTCGGCGTATTGTTGCTGCTTCGCAAGGTTTTGCTGATGTACTTCGAGCTTAAGCTTAAGTCGATCACGTACTTCAAGTTGTGCTTTAAGTTCTGCAATATTGTCTTGAATGAGGCTCACAAGCTTTTCATGCTCAATATCTGGTTGAGTTTGTAAATGCTCACTCAATTGCTCTTGCATGGTCTTAAGAGCAGAAGAGGCTTCACTTAATAAACGCTCGGCATGATTAAGACGGTTACGAATGTCTTGCTCTTGTGCAGAATTAATCTGTATGAGCGCCGTAAGATCAGATACCTGAAAATCAGTATGGGCTTTTAACCAGTTTTGAATTTGCCCATCAATCTGCTGCTGATGTTGTTCTGTGTGTTGATGCTGATGTTTAAGTTGATCGAGCGCCTGTTTTTGTTGTTCAAAGTGCTGTCTGGTTTGTTCGAAACGTTGTTTAGCCTCATGATACGCCGTTTGTTGGTGCTGACGTTTAGCGTCATGCTCAATTAACCATTCATGCGGCTTAATATCCGAATGGCCCGTCATTTGCTGAATGAGCGATACCGCTTTTTCATTATTTTGTTGGCCTTTAAGCGTAATCTCTTGGAGATTTTGATCGATCTCATCAATTTGCTTGATCATTTGCTCAAGGCTAGCAGACAGCATTTTAAGTTCTTGCTGCTGTTGTTCAAAACGCTGTGAAAGCTGTTCTTGTTGTTCAAGTTGCTTAGCACGTGCATCAAGAATAGCCCAAGTCTGCTTAGCTGTTTGGCTACTTGCTTGCTGCCATGCGTGCTGTTCGGTTTCCGATAAACACTCAACAATATGTTGAACTTGTTGTTGCCATTGCTGTGCTGTATTGAGCAAGCTTTCATTGCGCTGAATAGTTTGAACAAGCTGATTGTGTTGTTTAATGGCTTGGGTTAAACGCACATTTTCTGAGTCAAATAAACTTATGGCAGTTTGCGTCGCTTGTCTCAGCTCATTAAGTGTTTGTAAGATTTGTTCAGGAGCTTGATTAAGCTCAATGTGTAATTGATTGAGGTTAAACGCTTGCTCAAGTTCTTGCTGTAAGTGCGTCTGTTTTACTTGCAGTTGAGCTAGGTATTTCTGAACTTGCTCAAGCTCGGCACGGCACTGAGTAAGTGCATGTTGCTGGGTTTGCCATGCATTAAATTTAGTTTGTTCTAGCGCTACTGCCTGTTGCTCTTGTTGTTGCTGCAAGTCGAATAAAGCTTTAGAGATTGCACTGTCATCAACACGATAGGGGTGATGTGTGCTTCCACACACTAAACAAGCTTCGCCATCTTTAAGATTGGCCCGTAGCTGCTCAATATTTTCGGTGTGTAATAAACGCTGCTGTTGCAGGATGTGCTGTAACTTTTCACGTTCAGTTTTTGCTGTTTGGTAGTCTTGTTCAGCTAACTGGCAAACGGTTTTAAGCTGCTGTTCTTGGGCTGAGACTTGAGTTTGTTTTTCAGTGAATTGCTGAAGCTCAGCATATAGCTCATGATAAATTTTTATTTTCTGTTGAATCAGATCTAACTGAGTGATTTGAGCAAGCTTCTGATCTTTGTCTTTATGCTGTTGTTCAAGTTTTAACTCAATCTGTTCAACTGTGCCTAGTGAAGTTACGAGTTGTTCGAGTTCACTTTTAGCTTCCGCTAGCTTTTGGCGGGCAAGGGTAGGGTTACCGAGCTGTTGTTCAATCGCTTGGTAATTTTGAATAAATTGTCCGAGCTGATGCAGATGCGCTGAGAGGCCTTTGTCCAACACAGCATATTGCTGAGTCTGAGTAAGCTGCTGTTGTAGATGAATTTGGTTCTGCTCAAGCTGTGCAATGTGCTGTTGCACACTGTTTTGCTGTTGTTGCACTGGACTGAGTTTCTGCTCAAGTACATTTTTCTTTTCTTTGCACTTTTTATATTCATCGGCAATAAAAGCACGTTCTTGAATGGACTGTCGAACTTGATTTAAAGCTTGTTGATGCTGTTGCTCAAAATCGAGTGTCTGTTTGAGTTCTTGTTCTGCAAGTTGATATTGTTTTTGTCCCGTTTCAAAAATTTGCACCAACTCATTAAACTTGGTCTGAGCTTGCTGAATTTGCGGCTCAAGTTGTTGTAGGGTTTGTAAATTTTGAGCTTGCTGAAAAACCTGTTGGCGTATTTCAGAAAAAACTTCGAGCCGTTTTAATTGCTCACGTTCAGGCACAAGTTGCTGATGATGGTTTTGCTGGGTTTGAAACTGTTGTTGTTTAGCTTGAACTTCTTGCTCAAGTTTCGCTTTACGTTCAAACCATTGTTGTTGTTTGTCTAAGACATTTTTTTGTTGTTCTAACTGTTGATGGTTTTGCTCGGCTTGCTGATATTGCTCGGTAAATGCAGCAATCTCTTCATCAGACAAAATTTCGATATGGCCTAAGAACTCTTCAAGCTGTTTACGCTGCTTTGCAATATCTGCGGTTTTACGAAAAGCCAGCTCACCAATTTTGGCGAAAATGCTGGAGTTGGTCAGGTACTCAAGTAATTCACCGCGTTCGCTGTCTCGTGCTTTTAAAAATGCGGTTACTTCTGACTGGGCAAGTAATACCGCACGAGTAAACTGTTCAAATGAAAGCTGGGTAATTTGTTTAACTTTTTCATCAACTGCTTTGGCTTTGTCGGCAAGCACCACGCCATCGGTCAGGCATTTTAAATGCCGTTGTACGCTTTGTAATTTACCATTTGGGTTTTCACGCGCACGTTTAATTTCCCAACGTGCCAAATAGCGTTTTTGATCTTGTGCGATAAAGCAAAGTTCAGCAAAACCATGTCCTGTACCACGGCGTAATACAGTCAAAGGTGAGTTAGTGAGTAACTCTGAACCATCAACATCTTTTAATTTACCGTCGCTGTCTTTAAGGCGAGGCACCCGATTAAACAAAGCTAGGCACATGGCATCTAAAATGGTCGACTTACCAGCACCAGTTTTTCCTACAATTGCAATAAGACCTGCATGGGCAAGAGGCGCGCTTTCAAAATCAATAAAGTGTTCATCAGAAAGAGATGCCAGATTTTTTATTCGAATGGATAAAATTTTCATGACATATCCTTAAGGGGTTGCATCATTTTCAAGATTTTTTTGTGCTTCTTGTACCAGACTCAGAAAATCTTTTAAGACCGCATCATCGGCGCTGTAACCTTGTTTTTCCCAGATATTTTGAAAGAGTTTTTCTGGTGTTGGCGGTTCAAGAGCGATTTGCTGAGTGGTATTTGAATCGGTGGTGTCTTTATTCACATATTGACGTGAAATACGTACTAAACGGTAGCGGTCAGGTGGTAGAGCCGCTTCAAACTGCTGACGTAAATTCGGCTGTGGTGGCGTTAAACTATAATATTCAATATCGACATATTCACGGTGGTCAATATTCTCAATCACACCGTTTGGCAATGCTTTGAGTTGTTGCAGCACTTCGTTTAATTCACCACGAATACGGTGCAATTGTATGCAACGTGGAATTTCTATAGCTTCAAATTGCAAACGGTTGTCTGTCTCTTGAGCTGGGTCAATTTTGACCTCAACCACTTGGTGCTTATAGTTAATTTCACTAAAAGACAGGGGAATGGGTGAACCGCTATAACGAATATGCGGCTGGCCTACTTTTTGTGGTTTATGTAAGTGCCCTAAAGCCACATAGTCGACTGCATCTTCAAATAAAGTCGTTGAAAGTGCCTCTTCATTACCAATAATAATGGGGCGTTCAGAGTCGGATGTTTCTCCACCTTGCATGTGCGCATGCGACATCAAAATCAGGGCTTGGTCTGGTGTCTTGCGACGTTTTGCTTCGGCAATGAGTTGCTGGTGCAAATAGGCAATCGCATTTTTGCTATTGGTGGTATGCTCGTTAAAGCCCGTAATTTCGGCTGAACGTAAAAAAGGCAGGGCAAGGCACCACGCTACAATATCTTGATTTTGATTATAAATAGGTAAAAGTAATCGATCGAGATCTAGGGTTTTATCTTCATTCCAGCGAACCACGCCCACGGTTTTTGCATTGTATTTTTCTAAGAGTGGCTCGACCTGTTCAATACGGTAGCCTGAGTCATGGTTACCCGCAATCATGAGTGTTTGCATGTGTGGGGCAAGGCGATGTGCATCTGCTAAAAATTGATAGAGTTGTTTTTGTGCTTGAGAACCCGGATTAATCACATCAAAAATATCGCCGGCAATGAGCAGGGCATGCGGTTGTTTTTCTTGAATTTGAATGAGCAACCAGCTTAAAAATTGTTGGTGTTCGTAGTGACGTGAATGATTATAAAAAAACTGCCCCAAATGCCAGTCAGAAGTATGTAAAAAATGTACGGACATAGAAACAGACATCAAGCCAAAATAAACACAGATACGTTAGCATAAATTGGCAGGAGATTTTATCAAGACATTTTAAAGTGCTCGTTATTTAAGCCAGCAATGAAACCTGAATTATTTTGTCCCTTTAAGCTCTGCTTTGTTACTATCCACTTAAACCATGAACTTTGAGAACAAAATGACCATTCATGAATACGAAGTAAAAATACAGTGGGAAGGCAATACGGGTACAGGCACTTCATCTTATCGTTCATATAAACGCGATTTTAGTATTCAACATCCTCAAAAAGTTACTATTCAAGGTTCATCAGACCCTGCTTATTTGGGAGATGTGACCAGATGGAACCCAGAAGATTTATTGGTTGCATCAGCTTCAGCTTGTCATAAGCTTTGGTATTTGCACCTATGTGCAGTCAATCATATTCATGTGCTGAGTTATGTCGATCACGCACTGGGATTTATGGAAGATGCAGATCCAGTCAAACGTGGTCACTTCACTCAAATTATTTTAAGGCCCGAGG
Source organism: Acinetobacter sp. ABJ_C1_1 (assembly GCF_044684115.1). Taxonomy (NCBI): domain Bacteria; kingdom Pseudomonadati; phylum Pseudomonadota; class Gammaproteobacteria; order Moraxellales; family Moraxellaceae; genus Acinetobacter; species Acinetobacter sp. ABJ_C1_1. The sequence continues at coordinate 170,645 of NZ_JBITPU010000005.1, forward strand.
TTGTTTTAGAAAAAGGTGCTGAACCAGAGCTTGCTGCAAAACTGCATGAAGAAGCACATCACGAATGCATGATTGCCAATTCAGTAAATTTTCCAATTACATGTGAAGCCAGCTTTAGCTTTGCTGAATAATTAATATGAAATAGCCACCGATAAAAAGGCGGTGGCTATACATTAAAAATAAATAGAGCTGTTAAATAAGATCTTTAAGCTGCATTTTCATCGACTTGGAAAATACCAAAAACGTTGTGGTCTAAATCGACAAAGTAGCCATGCCAAGCACGGCCCGGAATAGCAAATTTATCCATTGCGACAATGCCACCTTGCGCTAAAATTTTTGCAGCTACTTCATCGAAGTTTTCCACCTGAACCGAGCAGGTAAATGCATTGGTGCCATATTCCATTGGAGGCGTTTGGGCAGGGCGTTTTAATAATCCACCCATGAGTGACGGCGTTTCTATACGATAATATTCAATCGGTAAGTTTGGATCTAATTTAAATTGCCAGCCAAACACAGCTTGGTAAAACTTCGCATCGCGGGCAGGGTTTGAAGACTGGATTTCAAAATAGGCAATATTGTTCATATTATTTAAAACATATTTTTATGGTGTAAAAAGTATACGCATGACTTTCATGGCTATGAAATAACGATTGTGTATGTTGAGCGTAAAATGAACGTGCTAGAAAATAAAAACCGACGATTCGAGTGATGAGAGAATCGTCGGTCAAAGACTTCATCAAGGGTTTGGCTGCTAACAAAACCTAATCCGAAGGAAGAAAGAGTCGTAATGAAAGGTCACCGAAACAATTTTGCGGATGCCGTGCAAAGGAAGTATTCGGTTGCTGCGACCTTGTTACCCTATATAACGTCGAGAGATCAGGATTGGTTGACAGAAAAATGAAAAAAAATCGAAAAAAATTTATAATTATTTTTTGAACCCATAAATTAGGCAAAAATATGACCAAATTACGTTCTTACTTTCTCTGGTTTTTTGCTATATGCATCGTACTTACCTTAATAGTCGGTGTAGTTGCAGCACTATTGCCAGCGAGTGTAGGTGGTATTTTAACAGCCGTTCCATATTTAGGTGCAATGATTTTTGTCTTGTTTAGATTTTTAAAAAAAGAACGCCGTGCTCCGACTGTACCAGAAAAAAAGAAATTTACTTTAGGCTTTACCCTCATCTTTTGGGGCTATAACTTGTGTGGTGTTTTGTTTGGTCTGTTTTTATTTTCAAGACAAGACCCTGAGATTTTGCAAAACTTTATGCTTTACCTCAAACAGCCTCAGTTCTTAAGTATCATGGTGATTATGATTTTAATGTTAGCTATTCCACTTTACTTAATTACTTACTGGTTCTATGGCAAACAGGCACAGCGCATGGCAGACAAAATGTTGAATGTGCAATAGATCACTACAAAAACAGCTAAGATTAGATCTAAATGATCCTTATATAATGAAATAAAACTGCTGTCCTCGTTTTGGAGGAAATATGAATAAGAATGTATTAATCACTGGTGCTAGTGGTTTTATCGGAACACATTTAATTAAGTTCCTATTACAAAAAAATTATAACGTGATTGCTGTGACACGGCAGGCTGGAAAGGAATCTGACCATCCTGCCTTACAGTGGGTACAAAAGTTTGAAGATATTTCGACACGTCAAATTGACTATGTAGTGAATTTGGCTGGGGCAAATATTGGTGAGAAACGCTGGACTGAGTCACGTAAAAAACAACTCATTGAAAGCCGTGTAAATACGACCCGAAAACTTTATGTGTGGCTCAAGCAATCTCAAATTTTTCCAGAAGTGATTGTTTCTGGTTCAGCGATTGGCTATTACGGTATAGACGATCAAGAAAAGTGGACAGAGGTATTTACAGAACAAAGCCCGCCACAGCCTATTTTTATGTCCGAGCTTTGCCAAGAGTGGGAACACGCAGCTTTAGCAGATACTCAGCAAAATACTAAAATTATTCGTTTAGGCGTAGTGTTTGGGCAGGGTGGTGGCATCTTGCCTAAAATGTTGCTTCCGATTCGACTCAATTTAGTCGGTCAAATTGGTCATGGTCGTCAGCCTGTGGTTTGGGTACACATTGAAGATGTATTAAACGCAATCGAGTTTATATTTAAGCATCCTCAATCTGCCCAAATTCACAATGTCGTAGCGCCAGAAAACGTGACTCAAAAGGTATTTGTTGAACAAGCTGCTGCGGTACTTAATAAGAAACCAATGTTGTCAGCACCAAGCACGGTTTTTCGCTGTTTATTGGGTGAACAGTCGCAATTGATCTTAAATGGCCAATACGTTAAACCCGCAGCCCTGCAAGCAGAAGGATTTGAATTTGCTTATCCTAAATTAAAAATGGCTTTAGAGAATATACTCGCGTCAGGCTAAGATTTTATTTTGCAAACGCTCAGGGGAATATGCTTTGGCATCCACTAATGTCGGTTGACCCAGCATAAGCTGACGGAGCAATTGCGCAGAGCCTGCGCCCATACATAAACCATTTCTAAAGTGCCCAAAGTTTGCCCACAGGTTATCCATTTCAGGCATTTTGCCAATGTATGGAACGCCATTTGGTGAACTTGGTCTGAGACCTGCCCAGCGATGTACGATCGGGAAATCGGCCAGTTCAGGCACCATTTCTAAACATGCTTCTAAAATATTGTGCTGAGTCTTTTCGTCGGTAGAGGTGTCAAAACCACGATGTGCCATGCTAGACCCACAGACAATATGCCCGTCCATACGTGGAATCAAATACATCACTCGATTCATACACATGGTCGGTAGCCAGTGAGCAGGGGTTTTAAACAATAGCATTTGACCTTGAACAGGTTCGACTGGAATGTCGAGTTGTAATTGTGAGTTCCAGTAATGACTCCAAGCGCCCGAAGTTATTACAAAATGATCTGCTGTATGTTTGCGACCATCTTCGGTTTGGAGCGCTTGTATGGCATCACCTTGTTGAATCAGTTTTTTAACAGGAGTGTGTTCAAAAAACTCAACATTTGGATGTTGTTTTAAATAGCGAATCAGAGACTGTAATACACGCGGGTTGCGAATATTAGATAGTTCAGGGAAATAAATCGCTTCTTGAAATTGTTCGGAAATATGCGGATTAACTTGTTCTAGCGCATCTCTTTGTAAATATTCACAGCGCTGCATCGGCTCTTGATGCTGCTCGGCGTAGGAAAAACCAACATCAAAATCTTCTTCATCAAAAATCAGCATGCCTGTGTCATGGATTTCAAAATCAATTCCTGTAACAGGGTAGAGCTTTTGGTTCCATGCTTGATAAGAGGCCTTGCCAAATTGAGCGAGTTGGTTCACTGCATGCACATAGCGCCACGGGTACATCGGAGAGAGAATACCTCCGCCAGCCCAAGAGGCTGCTTGTCCCGCTTGTTGTTGATCAAAAATGCTGACTTTACAGCCTTGTTCAACCAACTCCAGCGCAGACATTAATCCACTTATGCCCGCACCAATGATTGCAATATGCATGCAGTGTTATCCTTTCTCTGCGAACTTAGTTCATTTCCTTGATTTTTTCGGCAGCGGTTTCTGCAAAGTAAGTCCAGATCCCGTCTGCACCAGCACGGCGGCAGCACATGAGTGATTCTAAAATGACTGAGTCTGATAGCCAGCCATTTTGAATGGCACCAGCTAACATTGCATATTCGCCACTCACTTGGTAAATGAATGTCGGAATACCAAAGGTATCTTTTACTTCACGTACCACATCCAGATATGGCATGCCCGGTTTTACAATTACCATGTCGGCGCCTTCTTGAATATCAAGCGCGATTTCATGTAATGCTTCGGCACGGTTGGCAAAGTCCATCTGGTAGTTATATTTATTACCACCTTTTAGGTTGGATGCAGAGCCAACAGCATCGCGGAATGGACCATAGAAGCTAGACGCATATTTTGCAGAGTAGGCCATGATGTTGGTATAGATGTGACCATTGGCTTCTAAAGCTTGACGAATTGCGCCAATACGGCCATCCATCATGTCACTTGGAGCAATCACTTCGGCACCTGCTTCTGCGTGACTTAAGGCTTGTTTAATCAAGCATTCTACAGTCTCGTCATTGAGCACATAGCCAGTTTCATCAATAATGCCGTCTTGACCATGCGTCGTGTATGGGTCGAGAGCACCATCAGTGATTAACACCATTTCTGGTAATTCTTTTTTAAGCAAACGGCAGGTGGTTTGTACTAAACCATCTTCGTGCCATGCAGCTTCTGCGGTGAAGCTTTTATCTTCTTGCGGGGTAACTGGAAAAAGAGCCAGTTTTGATACGCCCAATTCTAGAAGTCTTTCAGCTTTTTTCAGTAACAAATCTGCCGACAAACGCTGAATGTTCGGCATACTTGGAATATCTTGGGTCTGATTTTGTCCTGGTAATACAAATACTGGATAAATCAAGTGATTGGTAGTGAGCTGTGTTTCGCTGACCATCGCACGCAACTGGTCATTTTTACGGATACGGCGCATGCGAGTAGCTGGAAATGCAGGACGATTGAACGTATAAGTCATAACAATCTCGATGTTCGGTATTACACTAGGATAGGTTGGCGGATATTCCATTACTGTCAACCGACTGCTGTATTGTAGCCCCATAATGCTGTATTTGTACAAAATTATGGGTGTTTATCATGCTTTTAAATTTAGGCAACGTATGAGTGATGAAAAGAAAAATTGGACGGGGAACATACAATTAGGTGCAAAAACTGACCTAAATGTGGTGCTCAGCCAATTATGTAAGGCGTTTAATAGCTCTCCTTTTTTTAAGCATAGTGGAATGATTATGCGTGTGGTAGATGGCCACATTGAAGGCTATATCGAGATGCAACCCAACCTGATTGGTAATCTGGCATTTCAGATTTTGCATGGCGGCGTTGCTGCAACTTTGCTCGATAGTATTGGTGGAATTGTGGCAATGGAACATCTCTATCGCCGTTCAACACCTGAAACTCTGCCTGAGACTATTAAGCAAGTATCGCGATTGGCAACCGTTGATATGCGTGTAGATTATTTAGCGCCGGGACGCGGTAAGTATTTTATTGCACGCGCGGAAGTGTTACGTTTAGGTCGTAAGGGCTGCACTATGCGTATGACGATGGTCAATGATGAAGATAAAGCCATCGCTGCGGGTATCGCTTCATATGCCTATTAGGCGATGAATTGAACTATTTAAAAGCGCCATGTGCGCTTTTTTTAGTGCTTGAAAAGCTGGAATTTTCATAAAAATCTTGAGATAAACATTAATTTAATTAGAACGAACGCATGAGTTATATTTTTTTATTCTCATATCATGAGGTTTTAGCGTTAAAATTGACTGCTTTGACAATGCGATATGTCTTGTTCATAGAATAATAAAAACTCTATAACAAGGTGTAGTGCGAGATTGATGGCAAAGCCAACTCATCTTTAGGAACATACCATGACTGATGCACAAAGCAATGTACAAGAAACAGTGCCAACAACATCTGCCTCGGATGACAACAACCAAAACAAGCGCAAAAAATTTCTTGGTTTTTTTGCGCTGATTTTATTGATCGCCGCTATTTTATATGCAATTTGGGCATTATTTTTAAACCACTCGGTGAGTACAGATAATGCTTATGTCGGTGCAGAAACCGCGCAAATTACCTCAATGGTGAGCGGTCAGGTCGCTCAGGTTTTGGTAAATGATACTCAAACAGTACATCGGGGTGATGTGCTGGTTCGTATTGATGACCGTGATGCCAAAATTGCATTGGCTCAAGCCGAGGCTGAACTTGCCAAAGCAAAACGCCAATACAAACAGACTGCGGCAAACAGTAGTTCATTAAATTCTCAAGTTGTAGTTCGTGCTGACGAAATTAACAGTGCCAAAGCACAAGTTGCACAAGCACAGGCCGACTACGACAAAGCAGCTTTAGAACTCAACCGCCGTGCGCAGCTTGCTGCCTCTGGTGCGGTGTCTAAAGAAGAATTGACTAAAGCACAAAGTGCGGTTGAAACAGCTAAAGCAGGGCTAGAGCTTGCCAAAGCTGGTTTAGCGCAAGCGTCTTCAAGCCGTAAAGCTGCTGAAAGTACTTTAGCTGCAAACGAAGCCTTAATTCAGGGTGTAAGCGAAACATCGACTCCGGATGTACAAGTTGCACAAGCACATGTTGAACAAGCTCAGCTTGACTTAGAACGTACGGTCATTCGTGCCCCAGTCGATGGTGTAATTACCCGTCGTAATATTCAAGTTGGACAACGCGTTGCACCGGGTGCCAGCATGATGATGATTGTGCCGCTGAACGAGTTATATGTAGACGCGAACTTTAAAGAAAGTCAGTTGAAAAAAGTCCGTCCAGGTCAACCAGTGACATTGACTTCAGATTTATATGGCGATGACGTTGAATATCACGGCAAAGTGGTAGGCTTCTCTGGTGGTACAGGCTCTGCCTTTGCCTTAATTCCGGCTCAAAACGCAACAGGTAACTGGATTAAAGTGGTTCAACGCTTACCGGTTCGTATTGCACTTGACCCGAAAGAACTTGCTGAACACCCATTGCGTGTTGGCTTGTCGATGGAAGCAAAAGTCGACTTATCTGCGAAGTAAACGCTTATGAAAACGCAAACACCTTTTGCCGAGTTAAGCGGTGGCCGTTTATTACTGGCAGCGTTTGTTATTGCCTTGTCGAACTTTATGGTCGTGCTTGATACGACCATTGCCAACGTCTCTGTACCACATATTACCGGTAACCTTGCTGTTTCAAGTACACAAGGGACATGGGTCGTTACTTCATATGCAGTTGCAGAAGCGATTTGTGTACCTTTAACGGGCTGGCTGGCTGGCCGCTTTGGAACGGTGCGGGTCTTTATCTTTGGTTTAATTGGCTTTACGGTCTTTTCTTTCCTATGCGGTTTAGCAACATCGTTAGAAATGTTGGTGTTTTTCCGTATTGGGCAGGGCCTTTGTGGTGGTCCACTTATGCCACTTAGCCAAACTTTGCTTATGCGTATTTTCCCTCAAGAAAAGCATGCACAGGCAATGGGCCTTTGGGCAATGACGACCGTCGTCGGACCAATTTTAGGACCAATTTTGGGTGGTCTGATTAGTGACAACCTGTCTTGGCACTGGATCTTCTTTATTAACTTACCGGTTGGTATTGTCTGTGTATTAGCGGCAATGCGCTTATTAAGAGTAGCCGAAACAGAAACCATTTCTTTAAGAATCGATACGGTTGGTTTAGGTCTATTAATTCTGTGGATTGGTGCGCTACAGCTCATGCTCGATTTGGGGCACGAACGAGACTGGTTTAATAGCACAAGCATTGTGGTTTTAGCTTTAACTGCTGCCATTGGCTTTGTGGTGTTCTTGATATGGGAACTCACCGATAAACACCCCGTGGTAGATGTCAAAGTCTTTAGGCATAGGGGCTTTGCTATTTCGGTACTGGCCTTGTCGCTTGGCTTTGGCGCATTCTTTGGCAGTATTGTACTGATTCCGCAGTGGCTGCAAATGAACCTTTCCTATACCGCGACGTGGGCCGGGTATTTAACTGCAACGATGGGCTTTGGTAGTTTGACCATGTCACCGATTGTGGCAAAACTTTCGACCAAACATGACCCGCGTGCGCTGGCGAGCTTTGGTTTAATTTTGCTGGGTATAGTGACTTTAATGCGGGCATTCTGGACCACAGATGCCGACTTTATGGCACTGGCTTGGCCACAAATCCTGCAAGGTTTTGCTGTACCGTTCTTCTTTATTCCATTGTCGAATATTGCGCTTGGTTCGGTACTCCAGCAAGAGATTGCATCTGCTGCGGGCCTCATGAACTTTTTAAGAACTATGGCAGGGGCGATTGGTGCTTCAATTGCTGTAACGGTATGGGATGACCACGCCAAAGTTGCCCGTAGTGAAATGGTGTCTAACCTGAACCCAACAGAAGTACAAAACAACCTTCTGCAAAATGGTTTTACGACTGACTCGACCTTAGGAATTATTTCTAACCTTGTCGATAAAGAAGCGATTACCATGTCAGCAAATCATGTATTTTTGCTATTTGCGATTGTGTTTGTCTTTGCGGGGCTGGTCATTTGGCTGTGTCCAAAACCCAAACAGGTCAGCGGTATGCCTTCTCACTAACTATCAAAAAGCATCTCTTCGGAGGTGCTTTTTTTAGGGCTACTACAAAATGAGCGAGTTTATAAATAGCAGATTTTGCCTGTATTTAAAGAAATAAAGCATGCCAGAATTGGGCAAATCAGTTATAAAAGAGTGTGATAACAAACAAGGAGACACCACACAGAGCACAAAATAAACACCCTTAATCATTTAATATTATTAAAACTTTATTTTTATCAAAGATTAAAAAACTGAAGACCTGAAAACAAAGAAGCTTGCATGGCAATTGCATGGATAGGCAGGCGTATATATTGGAGTTATCACGTGAATAAAAGATATTCATTTTTGTTCAGTAGTTTATTAGCAGTCGGTTTATTACAAGGATGTGGAGATGACTCCTCGGCAGATCAGCCCAAGGATGATTCAAATACAACCCCGCCCAATTTAATTGTAGATAATGACCCCACTAGTTGTAGCAAACTGGCACAAGACGGTTCAAGCGTGGTGGTCGGTTCAAACCAAAATGGTGACCCAGCCGCGCCAGAAGGTGCATCGGGTTATAGACTCGGTAACACGGTTAAATACGCAGATAAATATATGGTGGTGGCAAACACGCCACTTGCGGTAAAAGCAGGTTGTGATGTTTTAAGAGCAGGTGGTAGCGCAGTTGATGCAGCCGTAGCAGTACAAGCCGTGCTTGGTTTGGTCGAACCACAGTCGAGCACCATTGCCGGTAGTGGTTTTATGATGTATTACGATGCCAAAACCAAGCAAGTCACTGCTTATGATGGCCGTGAAACCGCACCAGCGGTAGCCAACGAATTTTATTTAATTCGCCAAAATATATATGACCCAAATTCACCTCCGCCTGTACCAAGTGCACGCCGTAGCGGTCGCTCGATTGGTGTGCCGGGTGTGATGCGTTTACTTGAACAAGCACAAAAAGAACATGGCAAACTTAAATGGAACCAGCTTTTTGGTGAAGCGATTGGTTTGGCTGATAACGGTTTCCGTATTCCGGGGCGTTTGGCAGATGCCATTGCAAGTAATGCAAGCAATTTAGCGCTCGATGCAAATGCAATGGCGACCTATTTCTACCCAGATGGATCACCACGGAAAGTTGGCGAGACCATGACCAATAAAGCCTATGCCAGAACACTTGAAGCACTTGCTTCACAAGGGGCAAATGCATTGCACACTGGTCCAATTGCGCAAGCCATTGTGGCAAAAGCAGGGCAAACCGTAGGTGATGACCCAGCAAAAACTCCAATTACCCCAAGTTTGATGACCTTGCAGGATTTATCGAACTATCAGGTGAAAAAACGCGACCCGATTTGTACAACGTACCGTGACCGTTACTATGTATGTACCATGCCACCTCCATCTTCGGGAGGGATTGCGGTTGCGCAAACATTGGGTATTTTAGAAAACTTTGATATGTCGCTTTACCCACCTAAAAACCCTGAAAATGAAGGCGGTGTGCTGGATGTGATGGGCGTGCATTTAGTGTCTGAAGCAGAGCGTTTGGCCTACGCCGACCGTGATAAATATGTCGCAGATACCGACTTTGTTCGTTTGCCGGCACAGGGTATTCCAAGTTTTATTGATAAAAACTACTTAAAACAACGTGCTGCACTGATTAACCCGAACCAGAGTATGGGTGTTGCACCAGCAGGTAATTTCAATACAGCGGCAGGTGTAGACACCACTGTTGAACATGGCACGACTCAGTTTACGATAGTAGATGCCTATGGCAATGTGGTTTCAATGACATCGACTGTTGAATCGAGCATGGGTTCATTCCATATGGTGGATGGTTTCTTGCTGTCAAATCAGTTAACTGACTTTAGCGCGAACCCTTATGACAGCACTGGGGCACTGGTTGCCAACCGTGTAGAAGGGGGCAAACGCCCACGTAGTACCATGGCACCAACCTTAGTGTTTAAAGGCACCACGCCAGATGAGTTTTATATGGCAACAGGTTCACCAGGTGGCGGTACGATCATTCAATATGTGGTTAAAACTTTGGTGGGTGCATTGGACTGGAACTTAAATGCACAGCAGGCCACTTCGCTTGTAAACTTTGGCGCAACCAATAGCAAAAACACCAATGTAGATAGCTCGAATGTACAGCTTTCTTTAGTTGATCTGATTGAAGGCTTAAAAGCAAAAGGGCATGGCATTTCTAACACTGCGCAAACCAGCGGTATTTCAACGATTATGAAAGTAAATATAAATAATCAAAGTAAATATGCAGGTGGGGTAGACCCACGCCGTGAAGGGATTGTGTTAGGCAATGGAGCCTTATAGACCACACTTTAAAAAAGCTGTCATTTTTGGCAGCTTTTTTTATATGGCCCTTGAAAAAAACAAAAGGCTCTCCATTATGTAAATATGTTCATCAGTGGCAGACTGTTGATAAATTGCACAGCATTTTATTTTAGTTATGCTATGATGTTCAGACATTCATGGGGATGTTATTGGCTTCGACGCCGGTGATGAAACTCATAGATGCATGCCGAGAGCGCATTTTCTCTCGTAAATCAAATTTGCATTTTAATAGTCGCAAACGACGAAACTTACGCTCTAGCTGCCTAAGGGCAGTTTGTCCGCTTCCTAGAATACTTGTGGTTTAGGAACCCGACCGTAGCGCACGCACACAAGTCCGTATAGAGTCAAGCCTCGGGGCTTTATACCAAACTTAGAGGATCGCACCTTGTACCCTGTTCGTCGGGTCACTTGGTGTTAAAACAATAGACGATATCTAAGCATGTAGTATTCTCGAGCGTAGTGCTGGCGGACGCGGGTTCAACTCCCGCCATCTCCACCAAGATTCGTGAAAAGCCCTGAAACGAAAGTTTCGGGGTTTTTTCTTTTTAAGATTTAAATTATTCAAGTTATAAACAATATAAGAAGATAATTTTTAACTTCTTCTAAAACAAGGAAAAGGTTTTGTGTAGAAAATAGAGCAAAATCAAAAACTATTATTTTTAGAACAGATCTATAGAAGTTAGAATAGTGCCGTACTTTAAAAAGCTAACGAAATAAAGATTATATAAACATCTTGTAATATCTCAAATTCCTAGGCAAAAATGATTAAATCAGGTCATATCAATATGAAATTAACTTTATCAAAAAAATCTCTTACTTCATTTCTTTTAGTCAGCATGTCAATGTTTAGTGCTAATAGCTTTGGCTACACTCTCAAAGATTTACAAGGTATATGGGCAATGCATCCGCTTAATAATGGAATTGCCAACTTAGTTGAGTTTTCAGGAAATACCGCTACTTTGCATCCTGTGCAATGTGATTTTGAAACGGGTTTTTATACTGTAGATAGCATTGAAAAATCGAACTTTAAAGTTAATAAGCAAAATCAAATTGAGTTGTATAATGAACAGGGGGAGTTCGAGCAAGCATTAAGAATTATAAGTATCACCGATAATCAACTAGTTTTAGAAGAAGCTGCTAGTGACACGATAATGCTGAAATTTCACTACAACAAAATTAACAAGCTAACTCCAAATTGTATTAAATATAAAAAATAATATTTTCAAAAGCTTAGTTTTAATATAGCTGAAATTAAATATCATTTCAGCTATATAACCAACTTGAATCTAATGGGTAAAGAAGTATTTAAATTTTCATTTTATTTAGCCCGAATGAGTCAGAAAGAAGAAGCAATTAATAGATAAAAAACACAGCAGAAGTAGAATTTTATTTATTCTTTATAAAGTCTTACTTGCGTAAAGTTTTGTAATCTCGTTATAGTCTAGCTTCTAATATAGAGGAGTTAAACTGTGAAAAAAATAATAGGAATATTTTTATTTTCCTTGATATTAGTTGGTTGTGGTAAATCGGCAGAAGATATCGCTAAAGAAAAACAAGCTCAAGAACAGGCACTTAAAATTAAACAAGAACAAGAGAGAAAATTAAAAGAACAAGCTGAACTTAAAAAAGTTGAGGATGCTGTTCGCTATTATCTTAAAGATGGTGATTCTGCAAAATTTAGAAATGTTATTAAAAATTGTGGTGAGGTAAATGCCAAAAACTCATGGGGTGCTTATGCAGGTTTCTCTAGATTTATAGTTAAATCAGATAAACAAGTTATCTTTGATGGGCCTGATAATTACTATTTTGATAGTTTGGTAAAGCTATATTGCCATAAAGATTATTTAGCTAAGTTTCCAGTGCAAACAAGTGAAGATATAGCAATTGATGCGAATACAACTGAACAAATATCAGCGGCAGCGGCTGCTGATGCGGCAGCGGGAGAAACTTTAGAAAATGAAACAAGATCAGTTAGTAAACCTAAGAAAGAGGAAATAGCTGTTGAGGAATTAACTACTGAAGATACAATGTCAGATACTGGTAGTTCTGAAAATTACTAAGATATTTAAATTTTAAAACTTGCATATGTGAGTTTTTTGATAGAGTCCATGAGGGGATAGGTTTTCTTAGAATTTAAAGTGAATTATTTGATTGGTTTTTTTGCCTATAATATTTTAAATATAATTAAACTATCCTAGTATGCTTTTGTAGCTATGCTTATTATGAATAAGTGTATAACTTTCATTAATCACAAATAATTCTTTAAAAATTATGGATAAACGATATCAAGTTTTTGTTAGTTCTACTTATGCTGATTTGAAAGCAGAGCGACAACAAGTTTTACAAGCATTAATGGAAATGGATTGTATACCAGCAGGCATGGAATTATTTCCTGCTGTAGATGAGGAGCAATGGGAGTTCATTAAAAAGGTAATTAAAGATTGTGATTATTATCTATTAATTATTGGTGGTCGTTATGGTTCAGTAACCGCTGAAGGTATTAGTTATACGGAAAAAGAGTTTGATTATGCGGTTCAACTTGGATTAAAAGTTGTAGCTTTAGTACATGGTTCACCTGAGGATATCCCTTTTGGTAAGTCTGAACAGGACTCAGCATTAAGAGAGAAACTCTTAAGCTTTAAAGATAAAGTTATGAATGGGCGCCTTGTCAAATTCTGGAAAAGTGCAGAAGAGCTACCCGGCTTGGTTGCATTGAGTTTAACTAGAACTATCAAAACATATCCAGCAATAGGTTGGGTAAGAGCAAATAATATTGCAAACGAGGATGTGCTTGCTGAAATAAATGAACTTAGAAAGCAAAATGCAACTCTTCAATCACTTCTATCTGAAGCAGAAAAGCAACAAAAACCACTTATAGAAGGTATAGCAAATATTGATTCTACGCTAATTGTACATGGTACCTATAAAACTCAAACACCAGGTTATTCTCCACGCAACCATGTGTTCGAATTTAAACTCACTTGGAGAGAACTTTTTTCTCTTATATCACCTTATTTAATTGAAAATCCAAGTGATGGATATGTTAAAAGCAAGATTGCATCAATTCTTAAAAAGATGGCAACTGGAGATGATAAAGGATATTCTTATTCAATAGATGATCAAGAATTTAAAACCATTACTATCCAATTAACAGCATATGGATTAATACAAACTACGTATTCAAAAACTATCCAAGGGGGAATGGCACTTTTTTGGAAATTGACAGAAAAAGGCCACAGCCTAATGATTGAAAGTCGAGTAGTAAAAGAAAATCCTAGCAATGTGTAGTAGTCAATAATATTATTTAAAAATTTTAAGATAGTCACCTTTGAAATAAAAAAAATAAGTTCTTATTTATATCGACAGAAGTTCGAAAAAAGCTCCATATAATATTTGGAGCTTTTTTATTTCTGAGATTTTCTATCTATTAGACCTAGGTAATGTTTTTGTATTTAATGATCAGAAATGTAAATAATCTATAATTAACTTTTTAGCTTAGGTAAAAATTTTATCTTTAGCATGAGAGAAATAAAAAAATAATCATATTCCAGTTGAGTTGACGAGGTTAGATTTACTTACAGATGGGGAACTTCATATAAGAATGGAAAGTAGGCATATAAGCAAATAACGAAAATAGCTATATAGTGG
>NZ_JBITPU010000050.1:0-255 GCF_044684115.1 Acinetobacter sp. ABJ_C1_1
TACCTGGTAATGATGGGTTACCTGCTGGGTCAGTCGCTGTTGCAGTCACTGTTTGACCATCAAGCAAGTCACCTGGGTTTGGCGCTGTCCACTTACCATCAGGGCCTGCAACTACAGTTGCTGTTGTACCATCAGGGAAGCTCACAGTTACGGTTGATCCCGCTTCTGCTGTACCTGTGATTGGATTGGTCGCATTGATTGGATCAAGAACCGGTGCATTTGGTGCTGCCGTATCGACAGTCACGATGACATCTG
>NZ_JBITPU010000051.1:0-255 GCF_044684115.1 Acinetobacter sp. ABJ_C1_1
CCCCCCCCCCCCCCCCCCCCCCCCCCCCCCCCCCCCCCCCCCCCCCCCCCCCCCCCCCCCCCCCCCCCCCCCCCCCCCCCCCCCCCCCCCCCCCCCCCCCCCCCCCCCCCCCCCCCCCCCCCCCCCCGCCCCCCCCCCCCCCCCCCCCCCCCCCCCCCCCCCCCCCCCCCCCCCCCCCCCCCCCCCCCCCCCCCCCCCCCCCCCCCCCCCCCCCCCCCCCCCCCCCCCCCCCCCCCCCCCCCCCCCCCCCCCCCC
>NZ_JBITPU010000052.1:0-246 GCF_044684115.1 Acinetobacter sp. ABJ_C1_1
CTGTACCTGTCACTGGATCAGTGGCATTGATTGGATCAAGAACCGGTGCATTTGGTGCTGTGGTATCGATAGTCACCACTGCACCTGTTGTACCCACATTACCTGCAGGATCAGTTGCAGTCACAGTTACTGTATGTGGACCATCGGTCAACACTGGAAGCGTATTGTCTGCAAGCGTCCAGGTGCCATTGCCATTATTGGTTGCCGGATAGTTCACACCATCTACAGTCACCACAACAGTCGCAG
>NZ_JBITPU010000053.1:0-213 GCF_044684115.1 Acinetobacter sp. ABJ_C1_1
CATTTGGTGCTGTGGTATCGATAGTCACCACTGCACCTGTTGTACCCACATTACCTGCAGGGTCGGTCGCTGTCACAGTTACTGTATGTGGACCATCGGTCAACACTGGAAGCGTATTGTCTGCAAGTGTCCAGGTGCCGTTGCCATTATTGGTTGCCGGATAGTTCACACCATCTACAGTCACCACAACAGTCGCAGTCGGATCATTCACTG
>NZ_JBITPU010000054.1:0-213 GCF_044684115.1 Acinetobacter sp. ABJ_C1_1
CATTTGGTGCTGTGGTATCGATAGTCACCACTGCACCTGTTGTACCCACATTACCCGCAGGATCAGTTGCAGTCACAGTCACGGTGTGTGGACCATCGGTCAACACTGGAAGCGTATTGTCTGCAAGTGTCCAGGTGCCGTTGCCATTATTGGTTGCCGGATAGTTCACACCATCTACAGTCACCACAACAGTCGCAGTCGGATCATTCACTG
>NZ_JBITPU010000055.1:0-213 GCF_044684115.1 Acinetobacter sp. ABJ_C1_1
CAGTGAATGATCCGACTGCGACTGTTGTGGTGACTGTAGATGGTGTGAACTATCCGGCAACCAATAATGGCAATGGCACCTGGACGCTTGCAGACAATACGCTTCCAGTGTTGACCGATGGTCCACACACCGTGACTGTGACTGCAACTGATCCTGCGGGTAATGTGGGTACAACAGGTGCAGTGGTGACTATCGATACCACAGCACCAAATG
>NZ_JBITPU010000056.1:0-208 GCF_044684115.1 Acinetobacter sp. ABJ_C1_1
GCGTATTGTCTGCAAGCGTCCAGGTGCCATTGCCATTATTGGTTGCCGGATAGTTCACACCATCTACACTCACAACCACTTTCGCAGTCGGATCATTCACTGTACCGCTTAACGCAGGTGTACTGTCATTCGTCAACACATCATCTAGCGCAACCACAGGTGCCGTAATGTCTGCAGAGACTGTACCTGAACCTGGCAATGAGGTATT